>CAXBHA010000091.1:0-7739 GCA_963974955.1 uncultured Yeosuana sp.
CAACTAAAATCAACGGACACTATAGAACTTGCCTTTAAGGAATTGGTAACGCTTTATAAAGAACGATTGTATTGGCATATACGTCATATTGTTAAATCACATGACGATGCCGACGATGTTTTACAAAATACATTTATAAAGATTTATAAAAATATTAATTCATTTAAAGGAGATAGTAAATTATTCTCTTGGATGTATCGCATAGCCACCAATGAGGCGATTACATTCATTAATAAAAAAGCCAAACGATTACAGATCTCAAATGAGGAAATCCAACAACTGGCTATTGAAAAACTAACGGCAGACGTCTATTTTGAGGGTGACGATATTCAATTGTCCCTGCAAAAAGCAATAGCAATCTTGCCACAAAAACAACAGCTAGTGTTTAATATGAAATATTTTGAAAACTTAAAATTTAAAGACATGTCCGACATATTAGAAACAAGCGAAGGATCTTTAAAAACATCCTATCATATTGCAGTAAAAAAAATTGAGCAGTATTTAACTAGTAATTAAACCTTTATCAAAAAAAACAGTCTTATAAATAAGATGGAAAAACAACGAATAGAACCTATTAAAAACAACGGATTTAAAGTTCCTGATAATTATTTTAATGCCTTTGAGCAGAATATGTTAAGTGAAATAAAACTTAAAGAAAAAATCAATACATCGGGTTTTAATGTTCCGAAAGGTTATTTTGAATCTTTAGATCAAACTATTCACAATCTGGTCGTAGAGAAAAGACAAGGCAAAGCCATTAATCTGTTCTCATGGAAAAAAATAGCTTATGCAACCAGTATTGCGGCAAGCTTAATACTCATGTTTAATGTTTTTTTTACTAAAAAAGAGGTCTTAACATTGGATAGTGTTGAAACGGCCAGTATAGAAAATTACATTTTAAATGAAGATTTAGAAACTAACGAATTTGCTTCACTTTTTTCTAAAGAAGATTTAGCTAATGTTAGTTTGATAAATGATGGCTATAGTTCACAAAATCTAGAAAATTACGTGTTTGACAATTTAGAAATTGACGATATTACTACAAATTAAAACAAAATGAAAACACTTACCAGTATATTATTTATTATAAGCTTTTCGCTATTAACATTTGGACAATCAAATAAAGACAAAATCAAGACTTTAAAAATTGCATACATAACTGAAAAATTAAATTTAAGCGAAAAAGAAGCGCAACAGTTTTGGCCAATTTACAACAACTTTCAAGAAGAAAACTCAAAATTGAAAAGAGACTCGTACGACGCAAGAAAAGATGTGAATTTTGATACAATTTCAGAAGAAGAAGCCAATCAGCTTTTAAAAGATATTCGCTTAAATAAAAATAAAAGACAGTCGCTTGAAAACGATTTTATAGATAGATTATCAAAAGTGATTTCAGCAAAAAAAATTATTCTTTTACATAAAATTGAAGACGATTTTAAACGGAAAATGTTTGACGAATTTAAACATAGGCGCGAAATGAATCGCGGTCAAAAGCAATAGACAAATAGGAACTACTCCGTATCTCTTTGTTATTCCTTAAATATTAATTTAGAAATCCTGCCTTTTCCAGCGGCATAAGCAATAGAGTCATTCAAAAACCGTATAGTATAAAATCCTTCATCACTTAAATGTTTCCAGGTATACCCTGAATCATTTGAGAAATCTATGCCCTTAAATCCAACCGCCACTAGCTCCTTCCCTTCTTTATTGGGTATATATTGCACACAACTACGGTAACCTGGATTTTTGTTTTTACCAACAACTTCCCAGGTTTTTCCACCATCTTGAGTCATTATTTTATTAGTTTCATTGTTGTCCGGTACAGTATAATCTCCCCCAATAGCAAACCCATTTAATTCGTTATAAAAGTCAATAGAATAAATGCCTTCTGTAGGTTTATCTTTTATGATTGGCGTTTTAAAAACGCTCCATGTGATTCCTTTATCTTCAGAGTAGTAAATAGTGCCATTTGTTGTTCCTATCCATGTTTTATTGCCAATAATTTTAATACTGGTATTACTCGCTGCAAATGCTCCTTCATTTTCTGATGCTATTGGTAAATCCTTGCATACTGTTTTATTCCAAGTACGTCCACCATTTCTTGTAATAATCATTGCTAAGCAACCATTATTACTATCACCAATAGCTATCCCTTCCTGGTCGTTCCAAAAACTCATAGCGTCATAAAAAACACCTGGCCCTTCTTCTTTATAAACCAATTCCATCTGTCCTGTATCACCTGTTTTATATAATAGGGCTGGACTTTCAATACTTAACATAAAAAAATCAGTTGATGTATGGGCAACGGCTCTAAAATGTACATTAAGACTATCATATTCCTGCTTTGAAACTACCCAACCATTTTTAATTGGATCATAGAGTCCAAAAGCACCGTTATTGGCTGCAAAAGCTAAACTTTTGTCATTCAATAGTTCTATGGCGCGAATACTCAACGAAGAATCAGAATAAATGGTTTTTACAATAACAGAAGAAAAATTTCTTGGAACAGATATTTCATTATTTCTACAAGAAACAAACATAAACACCAACGAAATAATAATAAAGATTTGTTTCATGTTATTTTAAATTTCAATAAAAATAGTGAAGTGAAACAAAATATCGAATAAACGATTAAACTAATTAACTATTAAGTGTAACTTTGCGGACTTAATTATTTAACATGCGATTACACAGGAATTTATGCTTTTCGGTTATTGATGGATTAACCTTAATCTTTAATGAAGGAAACTATGCCGACAAAGTCATTCAACAACTTTTAAAACGCGATACACGTTGGGGAGCTCGTGATCGTGCCTTTGTTGCCGAAACCACCTATGACATTGTTCGATGGAAACGATTGTATGCTGAAATTGCAGATGTAAAAGAACCATTGGACCGAGATAATCTTTGGCGTATGTTCGCCGTTTGGGCAACTTTAAAAGGGATAAAATTACCCGATTGGAGCTATTTTGAAAATACGCCGACAAGAAAGATAAAAGGTAAATTTGACGAGCTTTCTAAAATCAGAAAAATTAAAGAATCCATTCCCGATTGGATGGATGAACTTGGCGAAAAAGAATTAGGAAAAGCTATTTGGACAAAAGAGATTGCTGCTCTAAACGAGCAAGCCGATGTTATTCTTCGTGCCAATACTTTAAAAACCACCAAAGAAAAATTACAAGCTGAACTTTTTGATCAAGACATTGAATGTAACTTTTTGCCTGAGTACCCAAATGCCTTAAAACTTAAAGAACGTGCTAATGTATTTCAAACAGAACAATTTAAAAATGGTTTATTTGAAGTACAAGATGCCTCCTCACAATTAGTGGCAGAATTTTTAAATGCACAACCCGGTATGCGAGTGGTGGATGCTTGCGCCGGAGCGGGTGGTAAAACGCTTCATATAGCGTCACTCATGGAAAATAAAGGCCAGATTATTGCCTTGGATATTTACGGAAACAAACTTCTTGAATTAAAACGACGCGCAAAGCGAAATGGTGCTCATAACATAGAAACTCGTACTATAGAATCTACTAAAGTCATTAAAAAATTATATGATAAAGCGGATCGTGTTTTAATTGATGCTCCATGTTCGGGTTTAGGTGTATTACGTAGAAATCCAGATGCAAAATGGAAATTACAACCCGATTTTATTGAGAAAATAAAACAAACACAACAAGATATTTTACAACAATATTCCAGAATGGTTAAAGTTGGTGGACAATTGGTTTATGCAACGTGTTCTATATTACCATCTGAAAACCAGAAACAAGTGGAGTCGTTTTTAAAATCGGAAGCTGGTAAAGGTTTTACATTAGTTAAAGACAAAAAAGTATTAGCCCACAAATCTGGTTTTGATGGGTTTTATATGGCGCTTTTAGAACGAAATTCTTAATTTTTAGGTTCTTGTTGAATTTATTTTAGTTTACCATAATTATTTGTAACTAACACAAAGAGATTACCCGAAACAAATTCAGGATTTGTTTTTTTAATTGATGTTTAAAACATCGTGAATAATTCTATAATTAACGTATCGTTTTAAATAGATATTAAAACTAAAAAAATTAAATTTGCACTTTATAAAACATCACAAATAAACATACAATGATTCATTTCTTTGGAAACGTAAACAGTAACATATTTGCTGTTCAAACAACAAAAGAATTAGCAACAGAAACCATTTCAAAATTAGTGTGGTTATTTGGTAACCAACCTAAATTAGAACAAGCATCACTAGATGCTTTTTTTGTTGGCCCACGTACCGCTATGATTACGCCTTGGAGTACCAATGCCGTTGAGATTACCCAAAATATGGGTATTGAAGGCATTATACGAATTGAAGCATTTGATGCTGTGGCTAAAAATTTCAAGGATTTTGATCCGATGATTTCTGAATTGTTTAATGGATTACACCAAGAATCTTTCACCATAAAGATAACACCTAAACCAATTTTAAATATTAAGGACATCTCAGCTTATAATAAACAAGAAGGGCTATCATTAAGCGATGAAGAGGTTGCCTATTTAGAAAGTGTTGCAAAAAAAATTGATAGATCCTTAACAGATTCAGAAGTATTTGGTTTTTCACAGGTTAATAGTGAACATTGTCGCCATAAAATTTTCAATGGAACCTTTGTAATTGACGGGAAAGAAAAACCAACTTCGTTATTCAAACTCATTAGAAAAACATCTGAAACACATCCAAATAATATTGTTTCTGCATATAAAGATAATGTAGCGTTTATTAAAGGCCCTGTTGTTGAGCAGTTTGCGCCAAAAACAGCAGATAAACCAGGTTTTTACGAAACCAAAAATTTTGAGTCTGTTATATCTTTAAAAGCAGAAACTCATAATTTTCCAACGACTGTTGAGCCATTTAATGGCGCTGCAACTGGTTCTGGTGGCGAAATTAGAGACAGACTTGCTGGAGGAAAAGGATCTTTACCATTAGCTGGAACAGCGGTTTACATGACATCATATTCTCGTTTAGAAGAAAACAGACCATGGGAAAAAGCATTTCCAGAACGCAAATGGCTATACCAAACCCCTATGGATATTTTAATAAAAGCAAGTAATGGAGCTTCCGATTTTGGTAATAAATTTGGACAACCACTAATTTGTGGTTCTGTTTTGACCTTTGAGCATGATGAGAGTAGTGACGTCATTGCAGATTTTTTTGAGGGCAAAAACTATCTCACTCTGAGTGAAGTAGAAGCGTCTCAACCTCGAAAACTAGGCTACGATAAAGTGATTATGCAAGCTGGTGGTATTGGATATGGCAAAAAAGACCAAGCTTTAAAGGACAAACCTAAACTGGGAGATAAAATAGTGATTCTTGGTGGTGAAAACTACCGTATTGGTATGGGTGGCGCTGCGGTTTCCTCTGCAGACACTGGTGAATTTGCTTCGGGCATTGAATTAAATGCAGTACAACGTTCCAATCCAGAAATGCAAAAACGAGCAGCCAATGCCATAAGAGGTATGGTAGAAAGTGAGGAAAATTTTATAGTTTCAATTCACGACCACGGTGCTGGGGGCCATTTAAATTGTTTGAGTGAATTGGTTGAAGACACAGGTGGAATTATTGATCTGGATAAATTGCCAGTTGGTGATCCAACCCTTTCTGATAAAGAAATTATTGGTAACGAATCTCAAGAACGAATGGGATTGGTGATTTCTGAAAAACATATTGATACCTTACAACGTATTGCAGAACGAGAGCGTTCACCAATGTACACAGTAGGTGATGTTACTGGAAACGACAGATTTACGTTCGTATCTAAAACCAAGGGAAATAAACCCATGGATTTAGATATGGAGGACATGTTTGGAAGTTCACCAAAAACTATCATGACAGATAAAACCATCAAAATAAATTATAGCGATGTTACTTATAATCCTGATAATTTTCATGAGTATTTAGATCAAGTATTACAACTAGAAGCAGTGGCTTGCAAAGATTGGTTAACAAATAAAGTAGATCGTTGTGTTGGCGGAAAAGTGGCTAAACAACAATGTGCTGGCCCTTTGCAATTGCCACTTAATAATCTTGGCGTCATGGCCCTAGATTATAAAGGTAAAGAAGGTATCGCTACTTCTATTGGGCACTCACCTATTTCAGGATTAATAAACCCCGAAGCAGGAAGTAGAAATGCCATTACCGAAGCTTTGACCAATTTAATTTGGGCACCTTTAATAGATGGATTGCAATCGGTTTCATTATCTGCCAACTGGATGTGGCCTTGTAAAAACGAAGGTGAAGATGCCCGTTTATATGAAGCTGTTAAAGCTGTTTCAGAGTTTTCAATTGAATTAGGAATCAATGTTCCTACCGGGAAAGATTCACTTTCCATGAAGCAAAAATATCCTGATGAAGACGTTATTTCTCCAGGAACTGTTATTATTTCGGCAGCAGCAAACTGTAATGATGTTAGCAATGTAATTGAACCTGTTTTCCAAAAAAATGCGGGTAATATTTACTATATAAATATTTCTCAAGATAATTTTAAATTAGGAGGAAGCTCGTTTGCTCAAGTTTTAAATAAAATAGGAAATGATACTCCAACTGTTAAAAATGCATCTTATGTAAAGACTGTTTTTAACACCATTCAAAATTTAATAATAAACGAACAAATTGTTGCCGGACACGATGTGGCCTCTGGGGGTTTAATCACTACTTTATTGGAACTATGTTTTGCTGATAACAATCTTGGTGCAGAGTTAGACCTTTCAGATTTAGCTGAAAAAGATTCTTTAAAATTATTGTTTTCAGAAAACACAGGAATTGTTATTCAGTCAAAAGACACTTCAATTGAAAATATATTAAATCACGTCAATATTGAATTTTTCAATATTGGAACAGTTACTGAAAGTGATGTATTAAGTATCATTAATGGAACTGATGTGTTTACAATGACTGTTTCTCGATTAAGAGATATGTGGTATAAAACGTCTTTCTTGTTGGACCAAAAACAGACAGCTAATAATTTAGCTAAAACCCGTTACAATAATTATAAAAAACAACCTTTAGAATATATATTTCCCAAACACTTTACGGGAAAAAGCCCCATCCCAACCTTCCCCAAAGGGGAAGGAGCCCCAAAAGCCGCCATCCTAAGAGAAAAAGGAAGTAACTCAGAGCGCGAAATGGCAAATGCCATGCATTTAGCCGGTTTTGATGTGAAAGATGTTCATATGACTGATTTAATTTCGGGTCGTGAAACTTTAGAAGATATTCAGTTTTTAGGGGCCGTTGGTGGATTTAGTAACTCCGACGTTTTGGGGTCAGCAAAAGGTTGGGCAGGAGCCATTAAATATAACGAAAAAGCAAATAAAGTGATTCAGGATTTCTTCAAAAGAAACGACACCTTATCGGTTGGAATTTGTAATGGTTGCCAGCTATGGATGGAGTTAGACCTCATCAATCCTGAACATGAAGTTCATGGAAAACTAACATATAACGATTCTCATAAACACGAAAGTGCTTTCACTTCGGTAAAAATCCAAAAGAACAATTCAGTCATGTTATCCACTTTGGCAGGGTCAACTTTAGGGGTTTGGATTTCTCATGGCGAAGGCAAATTCAAGTTACCATATAGTGAAGACCAATACAATATTGTAGCTAAATATGGTTATACCGAATATCCACATAATCCAAATGGCTCCAATTTTAATACGGCCATGATGTGCGATAAAACTGGAAGACATTTGGTAACCATGCCACATATTGAGCGTTCTAC
>CAXBHA010000092.1:0-7686 GCA_963974955.1 uncultured Yeosuana sp.
AAAATCAATGGGATTCCTCCTTTGTCGGAATGACAAAATTATTATGTTTTCAGACGTATGACAAATTACGGACATTCAAAATATTTTTAAATATTTATTTAACTGGTGCTTCCCGCGCTCTAAATATTTACTGTCTTGAACTACATCTTGTGGCCTGCCTTTAAATCTTGTTCCAGAACCTCCCCGGATATTGAAAATTTCAATATCCGGTACGATTGTATTAAAACTTACTTGTCCATCATAGATGGTTACAATGTGCGCTTTCACTTTATCTAACCGGACACCAATACGTTTCGTCTTAAAGGCGTTTATATTTTAAACAAAAATCAGTAAGATGTGAGTGCATTGCGATGATAATTATCAACTCATTCGGGTATCACTAAAAATGGGACTATTGGTTGACGTCCTATTTTTTTTATAACGGGTTCTTTAATGAGTTTTTCCATAAAATCATGCTTATAATTAACCATTGCAAGCATATTTATTTCTAATTCTGTAATAAAATCTTTAATTTCAATGGTTTTTTTTGCATACTCAGGCATCCAATGAAAACTATGTTCATAATCCACTAAATAACTTTTTAGAACTATTAAATTATACTGCTGTATGCCATCAAGTTCTTCTTCAACATTAATATGTACAATTCTTATTATAGCATTATACAAATCGGCTAACAGCTTTAAGGGTTCCAATTCTTTTTCGGTATAACAACGATTAAAGTCTGTTGGAAAAGCTATTTCTTTTGGCTCTTTAAAATTAAAATCTTCTGGCACCACTAAAACAGGACATATACTGATAGTGTCAATAAGGTGTACAGCATTTGTGCCCAATAAGAATTTTTTAGTTCCTGTAGCACCTTTAGTGCCCATAATTATAAGATCTATGTTAAATTTAATTACAGCTTTTTCAATAGATTCGTTTAAATCATGCGTATCAACAATAACCTCAAATCCATGGTTTGCATTCGCGTTGGTTTTTTCTGCTAAATCTTTCAGTTCCAATAATCCATTCATGGCAACATCTTTCATGCTCTTCAACAACTTATTTGGTACATTATAAACCGTTGGAGTATTGGTTGTTGTATTTAACAGATAAAACACACAAACCTCCTCTTTATAGAGTTTTAAAGCATACACTATGGTATTCCACGAATTATCTGAGAAATCTGTTGGCAATAAAATTCTACGTTCCATAATTTAATTTTTATTTGTTTTAGCAGGAATTAGTAAAAAAGGAATATTTAAATGGAATCCTATTTGATTTATAACTGATTTGAAAAACAGATTTTCAAAAAATGAATGTTTATTGTTAATCATGACCAGTAGGTTAATACGTGTTTTCAATTGAAAATCTGAAATGGCTTCTTGAATTGATTCACTGGCAACACTATGGAATAAATAAGCCTTGTTTTTAAAATACGATTTCAGTTTTTTCTTGTTTTTCTCTTGCTCAGCAGATAATTCGTAGCCAAAAGAAACATTCAAGACATGTAATCTAGAAATGTATAAAGAAGTGATTTCAATTAAAGGCTTAAGGTGTTCTTTAGAATAATTTATTTCATAATCGGTCGGGAATAATATTTCGTGCGGTGTTTCAAATTTAAAATTGGCAGGAATCGCCAAAACAGGGCATTTAACATTTTTAAATACATGAACCGTATTAGAGCCAAATAAAACCTCTTTTGCACCGGTAGCGCCTTTAGTGCCCATAACAACATAATCTATGTTATAATCTTCAACTAGTCCTTTAATTTCTGGAATCAAGGTGTTAAAAACAGACATCGTTATCATTGTGTGTTTTGGGTTGTTAAATTCCTTTTTAATTCTATTTTCCATCTCTTTTAATAATTTTAATGACGTCTCACTTACAGGGTCTGGCATATCAAATTGCGATGGTTCACTAAAAACAGATGTGCTACCCAATATATACTCCGATTGATAAATTACCGGTGTATAGGTGTTTAATACATAGAACGTACAGGTTTCTTTTTTAAATAATTGCAAAGCATACTTTATTGCATTCCAAGAATTCTCAGAAAAATCGGTAGGTAACAGTATTTTTTTCATGATTGCTGTTTTAAAGTTTATAATTGACCACGTCTCATATTTTGCAATGCTAAAAATGGAATCCGAAGATTTAAACTTAATTCGTCAATAGTGGATTGAAACATATTATTTTCTAAAAATGAATGTTTTGTATTTACCATAACTAGCATGTCGATACTATTTTCTTTGATATATTTAAAGATTGAATTAATAATGTTTTTACTGTTAATAACTTTAAAGTTGATAACATTTTTACACAAGGTCGCTTTAACAAAATCTCTGTTGTCTTCTTGTCGCATGGAGAGTTTTTTTGTTTTGGAAATGTAAATCATATCAATTTTTGCTCTATACGGCGACGCCATTTCACAAAGTAATTTTAACTCTCTTCGTTTATAGGGCAGCATATAATTTGTTGGGAAAAGAATATGCTTTGGCTGGGTGTATTTATAGTTTTCTGGAATCGCTAAAACGGGGCATTGCACGTATTTTAAAACCTGAAGGGTGTGACTCCCAAAAGTGAGTTTTTTATCGTTTGTTTTTCCTCGAGTTCCCATAACAATAATATCAATATTTTCGTTATCAACAATTTTGTTTGCTTCATCTAAAAGAAGGTTATTTGACGAAATGACATGATAGGTGTGTTTTGGATTTGGTGAAATCCTGGAAATAACATTTAGTATTGTTTGGAGTTTTTTATCAGACCAGTTACTAACTTTTCCTTTAGCATTCTCTAAATTTTCCCTTGTTGATAAAGTCTCATCAGCATATAGTTCATCTTGGTAAGCATGCATAAAATAAAACTCGCTAATGTCATATTTAAATAGATCAATGCCATAATGAATCGCATTCATTGCATTTTCAGAAAAATCGGTAGGTATTAATATCTTTCGCATGACTATTATTCATTGATACTAAAGTTACATACTAATCTGCCCAAAGACAATGATAAATATCAGAATGCCATACTAAAAAACTAGGGTGAATTGCCTAAACCCCATTTTTATTTTTTCTAAAAACAAACTAAAAGACAAAAAAAGGGAATGCTTATGCAGCAATTCCCTTTTTTATTTCACATTGCTTAAAATATGAATCGATCAATAGCCATTGGTTAAATAGAAACAGGAAGTCGAAACTTCCTGTTTCCCCAAAGTGTCCAATGTCATCATCTAACTTTCGGTTTTCTGCAACACATTCATTATCACTAATAAATGCATCTGGGTTTTCCTGCTAAATAATAGCTTTAAACGCTTTGTTTTGGTTCCATCTTTTTTCAACAATGAAACCTATTTTCAAGAAACAGAAGGCTTCGACCCTCTGTTTCTGTTAGAGTTCAATTATATTGTTCAATTTTATGATTGTTACCATAATCTCCCTTTAATAAAAATGAATAGGATTCATTTAAACTAATCAAAAACCACTTATACAAATCCATTTAATGAAATAATAGCTTCAAACTCTAATCTGTTTTTTAACTAAGTAAAAGAACGTTTAATTTATGTTACCAAGATACATGACAATATTTGAATTTGAATTGATAGATATCAATTTAAATAAAAAATCATTGAATGTCCGTATTCATTCATAATACCATTTTTGCCGTTCAGAATGGAGTGAAACGAAATGAAGAATCCATTGAAAATCAATGCGGTTCCTCCTTTGTCGGAATGACAAAATCATTATGTTTTCAGACTTATGACAAATTACGGACATTCAAAAAAAATCAATTGGGAATTACACCATACACAATATTCAATAAAAAAATACCTATAAAAAACAGCAACATATAAATTGTTTGAACAAATTTTATGTTAATAAGTTGTAATTTTGGTATGGTACGGTTTGGAAATATAAATAATGCCAACCCAATAAACAGTGATACCCAACCAATTAAGGTGATAATAAGTTTCCAACTTAGTTCCCAAACATTATGAAATAATGTATTAAGCAAGCCTATGATGATCGCCGCAAAAGAGGTGATTATTAGAAATTTTTCATCGTTTAAATCGGTGAAAACCTGTCGTATTCGCTTGGGATTAAAGCTTAAAATAATAAGGTACCAACCCCAAAACTTCGCTAAAAAAAGAGAACTGTCCATAACTGTAATAATTTTTATCGTAATTTAATTAAGAAGGATTTTTATTTTATTTTATTTTTTTTAGTTTTTCTAGATCTATAATCTTAAAATTTTTACCATCTGCTTCAACAATACCCTCGTTTTTTAATATTGTAAGCGCCCTCACAAAGGTTTCTGGCGCTATACCAGCAACACTGGCTAAATCGCTTCTGGAAATTTTTATAGTGTCTTCAAGTTTATGATTTAACTTTTCTGCAAATTTTAAAATTGTTGTTGCAGTTTTTTTATTTACCGAACTATATGCCATTTGCAGCAACTGTTCCTTTAAGGTAGATAGATTGTCTGATAAAAGCTCTATGAGCTCTAACACTACTTTATGGTTATTGTTAAGTATGTTTTTAAATTCTGCAATTGAAATGCCAAACAACTTAGTCTCTTCGATAGCCGTTGCCGTTTCCTTATAAGGTATATTATAGGTAAATGATGTGACACCGAATAAATCATCAACTTTATATAAGGCAGTTACTAATTCTTTGCCTTGCTCGTCTATTTTACAACATTTTACTGCCCCTTTATTTATAAGATAAATATAATTAGAGTGGTCGCCTTCATTGAAAATTATATCCTCTTTATTAAACTCAAACAGTTTTCCGTTATCATCTAAATAGTTTTTTAGATCATTTAGGGTTTTTATTTCATTTTCATGATCTCCATTAGAAATACTGTTACTGTTCGATTTTGAATCGTGAATAACAGTAACTTTTGATAATCGCCTTTCTATCACATTTAAAAGATCATCTTCAGTAAATGGTTTGGTAATATAATCATCAGCTCCTAAATTCATGCCTTTTCTAATATCTTGGGTTTCTCCTTTAACAGATATAAAAACAAATGGTATAAACTTTAATTTCTTGTCTTTGGAAAGCCTGTTAAATACCCCATAACCGTCGAGTTCGGGCATCATAATATCGCATACAATAATGTCTGGCATGTGTTTTTCTGCCAAGTAAATGCCTTTTAAACCATTTGAAGCAGTAAGGACTTTATAACTGGACAATTCTAATATCTCTGCTGTATTTTCTCTTAAAGCAAGGTCGTCCTCTATAACTAAAACTGTTTTCATTGCTTTGCTGTATTTGGTATTGATACGGTAAACGTTGTTCCCACATTTTCTTCGCTTTCGAAACAGATGGTTCCTTCTAAATATTCTAAATGATTTTTAACAATATTTAAGCCTATCCCTGTCCCTTCTGTATTAATTACATTATCGGCTCTAAAATAGCGCTCAAAAATATTTTTTTTGTCCTTTTCGGGAATCCCAATTCCATGATCTTTGATTTTAAAAATTGTTATCTCATTATTTTGTTCAATGTCTAAATGTATAATTGCGTTCTCTGGAGAATATTTAATAGCGTTGTGCAGTAAATTAGTTACTATTAATTCGACTGTTTTTTCGTCTTGATATAATGACACGCTTTCAATATTATCGGGGCACTTTATTTGCTGACCCTCTTTTAAAAGCATATTGGCATTATAAACAACGTCCTCAATAATTTTACTTAGTTTAAAATAGGTGTATTTATAACTTAACTTACCTGTATCAAATTTCTCAATTGATAAAAACCCATTTAATATATTATTTAATAAATACGCTTTATCTGTTATGGTTTTTATGTGTTTGTTACGATTCTCTTGCTGCTCTGTTAACTGGTATTTACTTAACAGTAAGCCAGATGTTAAGATAGCACTTAAGGGGGTTTTAAATTCGTGTGATAACAATGATAAAAACTTGGTCCTTAACTCATTTAATTCTATTTCTTTATTAAGTGCGTCTTTAAGTTGTTGCGTGCGTTCTTCTACTTTTTTTTCAAGTTTCGCCGTATAGTTTTTGCGTTCTGTGATGTCTAAAATAATAGCCACAAAAACGTCTCTATCGCCCAAATTAGAAAGTTGCAAATGTGTTTCAACAGGATACTCGGTACCGTCTTTTCTTCGATGTACGGTTTCAACCTCCAATTTTTCTACATTCCTTTTCAGTAAAACATCTATAACACTCCTAAATTCGGCTTCATCTTTATAAGGCAATATCTCTATTGGCGTCATATTGATTAGTTCATCCATTGTATAACCAATATTTTTTTGACCACCATAATTAACATTAACAAACTTTAAGGTCTTAGCATCAAAAACATGAATCTCATTTAAAGATTCATCAAATATTTTAGCTAAATGGTGTCGCTGTGCTTCTTCCCTTTTTAGTTTTGTAATGTCCTGCTGTATCCCAATATAATTTGTTACTAGACCTGCTTTATCGGTAATTGGCATAATAAATAAATCGTTCCAAAACAGTGAACCATCCTTTTTATAATTGCGTAGAATGGATCGACAACTTTCGCCGTTTTTAATAGTTTCCCTAATTCTTTTAAGGGGCTCTTGATCTGTATCATCGGCATGCAAAAATCGGCAATTACGGTTTAGTACTTCATCTGAATTATAACCGGTTAATTCCTGAAAAGCGGTGTTCACATAAATTATTGGGTTGTCCAATTTTAAAGCGTCGGTTACAATAACACCGTTTTTAGCAGATTCTAAAGCTCTGCTTTTAATCATTAAATTTTTTTCGTTCTCTAATTGTTGTGAAATATCTTTAATTAATGCCAATACATACACTTTATTATAAATAGTAAACGGTATTAATTCAACATCTAATTCAATGATGTCCCCATCCTTTTTTAAACCAAAAACATCAGCTGTCCCACTCATTTTTCTTCGTTCACCAGTTTTAATAAACTCTTCAAAATGGGCAGCATGACTTTTATGATAATTAGATGGAAGCAGTAACTTTAAATCCTTTCCAATTATCTCCTCTTTATTGTAACCAAAAATGGTCTCCGTTGATGTATTTGCTTCCATAATCTTTTGTTGACTATCAACAATAATTACAGCCTCCAACATGGTTTCTAAAAGAATATTTGATATTTCCTGATCTTGCCTAAACATCAATTAATTTTTTTGTAGAAGGAATTAATAATGCTTTATTGAGAATGTATTAAAGATACGAAAAAAATTACATAAATCATTCTTTAATCAGGCATAATGATATTTATCATAACACTTTAATCAACAATAACTTAAATTTATATATCATGACAACAAATAGCAAAGAATTGATACTAAAATTTTATCAAAACCTTGGTAAATTATTTTATGCCATTGCCAAGGCCGACAATCGCGTACATGCTATTGAGCTTAACAAATTAAAAGAGTTGGTAAAAACCCATTGGTTAACTTTAAATCCTGCAGAAGCTGTTTACTCTAAGGATGCAGCCTACCAAATGGAAATTATGTTCAGTTGGTTAAATACACAAGAAACCGTCGATGCAAAAACATGTTTTGACGATTTTGTAAATTATAAAAATAATGAAAAGCACTTATTTACGACTCATGTGAAGCACTTAATATTAAAAACAGCACGCATGATAGCCACTTCATTTTCTGGCATCAATAAATCTGAATTGATTATGCTTGCGAAATTAAATATGGAATTAAAAAATATATAATTATGGC
>CAXBHA010000093.1:0-7686 GCA_963974955.1 uncultured Yeosuana sp.
AAAACGTCATGGTGAGTTATTCTGCTGGCGATTCTTTTGAAGTATGGGGAGGTTCTGTAAGTTTAAATAACATGGTTTCCTATAATTCAAATGGTAATGATTTCGGCTTTAATTTTGGAACACAAAGCCAACTGGTTAACTCATTGGCCATTAGGTCGCCATATATTTCAAACAATAGTAGTGGTTCAAGATCTTTACAAGTTCTTTCTTTTGATGAAAGGGAACAAGTTGATTTTACGAAAAAAGGCACTCTTGTTGTTGCAAAAAATTTAACCTTAATTAATACAAGTGAAAATTTAGAGTCCGATATTAAACAAGGTTTGGTTAAAGAATCTGTTTATATCGGGCAAAATTCTTCTCTTGATATGAGTAGAAGTGTCATATCTGGTTTTAACCCAGCGGTTATCTTGGACGATAAAATTACCATCAATATTGAAAATTTAGAAAAAATTAAATTCAGCGATATGTATTTCAATAATAGCAATGGAAACATTTTTGTTGAAAATAATATTAATAATGAGGATTTGGAGAATTGGTATGGAAATCGTGCGTTTTTTAATGTGTACTCAAAAGGCAGTAATGCAGAAACGTTTATTGATTTAAGAAATGCCAAAAGGCCTGATTTCAGATTGCGAATTAATAAAATAGCGGCAACAAGCGATTTAGATTCAAATTAAAAGAAAGAATTAAAAGGTTTGAAAGGAAGTCATTTTTATACTGATTACTACCACAAAACCTAGGGGAATTCTTTTTAATAATAAGCCCCCAAATTATTATGAAAGCGTATAAGAATTATAGATTATATGTTGTAACAATAAAGGAATCAAGGAGTTATAATTATTAAAAAAAATGTCGCATGAGAAGTTTTGTCATTAACGCTTTTTTATTGTTGATCATATTGGTCACTGAGAACACACAAGCCCAAGTGGTTCTTGGTGCTCCAAATCTTGGTGGCTTTACGCAAGCATGCGCAAGCTCGTCTTTTAATAGTTACAACATAAACTTTACGTTTTCGCCAGAATCAGCATTCAATGCTTCAAATCAGTTTATTATAGAGCTTTCCGATGCTACTGGAAGTTTTACTAGTCCAACCATAATATATACATCAGCTCAAGGAGCTGTTACCACATCACCAGCAACTCTAAATTTTTCTTTTCCAACGACCATAGCCGGAGAAGCATTTAAACTTAGAGTTAAAAGCACGTCTCCAATAGCAGTTAGTTCGGGATCAGTTGCGTTTGCGGTCTATTATAAAACACAAGACAGTCCCTTCTCCATTAACAAATTAGTCGCAAATGCTGTTTATTGTGCAGGTGGAAGTTATTTGCTAACCATCGATAATCCTGGAACAGGAACCAATGATTCACCCTTAAAATATCCTTCATTAACGTTTAAATGGTATAAGGAAACGAGTCCGACAACCTCTGTTTTTGTTGCGGCAGGGTCTAGTTTATCAGTGAATCAGCCTGGAACATATTATGTTGAAACGAATTATGGGACATGTTCTTCAAATTCATATTCCAACCGTGTAACACTAAGCGAAGCATCAGGTGGCGCTTCAGCTACGATCACCTCCAGTCTTAGCAGTCCATATTGTCCAAGCGGTGGGCCAACAACATTAAGTAGTAGCGTAGTGGGGAATAGCTACCAATGGTATAAAGATGGACAAGCAATAGCAGGGGAAACCGATCAAACATATATAACCAACGAAGCTGGATTATATGCCGTAGACATTAATTTTGGAAGCTGTGTAGAAAATGCCTCTTTTAATTTACAGCATATTCAATTTACAAGTAGTATTGATGTTTTAGAATCAAATATCATGGAATTGGGTGAAACCTTGGTCGCCACAGTAACAACAGATGCCAATACGCCAGAGTACGTTTGGTATTATAATGACACTGTTATTTCGGGTGCGGTTAGTGATAGCTATGAGGCTTCACAGTTCGGTAATTTTAAAGTTGTTATTACACAAACCGTAGGATGTAATTCATCGACCGAATTTCTTTTTGAGATTCAAGAGCCTTTCAATGCCTTTCCAGATGTGCCAAATATACCTAATTTAATTAGCCCAAATGGCGATGGAATAAACGATACTTGGACGATTCCTTTAACATATGTTAGTGGAACAAACACAGAAGTAATTATAATTAGTTCTCAAGGCGAAGTCGTACTCAGAACGAATGATTACAAAAATGATTGGCCAATAGATCAATTAAATTTTATAGACGTAAATCCAGTTTACTATTATATCATTACAACCCCAGATAATAAAACCCGAAAGGGCTCTATAACAGTAATAAAGTAAGATGAAAAAATATCTACTATATATAATTTTATTTATCTGTTCAATACAGCAGTTCTATTCTCAAGAGGATGGCGTTGTTTCGTTTGATATACCTATAAGAAACTCTTTGAAATTCAATAAATTTTTTATCAATCCGACGTTTAGTTTTGTTAGAGAGCAAAATAAATATATCAGTATTTATAATAAAAGACAATGGGTTCAATTTGATAATGCTCCTCAAACTTATTTATTGACTTACGGAGGAAGATTTAGTGAAAATTCGGGGATTGGCGTGTCGTTATTTCAACAAAATTACGGTGTATTAACCACCTTTGGTGGCGTTTTAAATTACGCCTACAATGCCTCTCTTGATAGAGATAGTAATTTAACGTTTGGTATGAACCTTGGGTTTTATAAAAGTGGTTTAAACAGGGGTAAAGTGGTAACAAATTTCCCAGATCCGTCGTTAGACAATATTCCTTCCAATACTTTGATTACAGTAAATCCAGGCATAAACTATGGGACCGCTTTTCTGGATTTTGGAGTATCACTGAACAATCTTGTACTTTATAATTTAAAAACTTCTAAAATCGTTGAGAACGATCCTGAAAAAGGTATCCAAGCTCATGCCATGTACACGGGTTATTTATTAAGTCGTGGTTTTTTAGATAAAGCCAAATTTTCAACTTTAATCAGATCAGAGTTTAAAAAAGATAAAACCGTGGTTTCAGGATTAATGATGTTGAGTGTCCCTATGGGAGTATGGACACAAGTAGGATATAATAATCTTTACGGTGTTTCAGGAGGAATTGGTTTTAATATTAGTCCTGAAATTTCTATGGAATATAATTATGAAAAGGCGATGGGTAACTTGTCAACATTTGGAAGTTCCCACGAAATCACATTAGCCTATAGGTTTAAAAACAGCGAACGATATATATATGGAGATGAGGAAACAGGAGCACTTATTACACCTACTAAAAAATCTCGTAAGGTAACTGTAAAAAGAAAAACAAATACAAATTCCAAAGCTAAATTAGCTGCAGCAGCTAAGGCGAAAGCCGATGCTGATGCTAAAGCAAAAGCAAAAGCCAAAGCCAAAGCAGATGAAGAAGCACAAGCTAAATTAGCAGCAGATAAAAACGCAAAAGCAGATGCAGATGCTAAAGCTAAGTTAGCAGATCAAGCAAAAGCGAAAGCAAACGCTGAGGCTAAAGCAAAAGCCGATGCAGAGGCCAAAGCTAAAGCAGATGCCGACGCACAAGCGAAAATAGCAGCGGCTAAGGCCAAAGCCAATCAAGAGGCACAAGCGCAAATTGCTGAACAAGCTAGACTAGCGGCAGTGGCTAAAGCCAAGGCCGATGCAGAAGCTAAAGCAAAAGCATCAAATTTAGCTGCAGCTGCTAAAGCACAAGCTGAAGCCGATGCTAAGGCGAAGTTGGAGGCCGATGCTAAAGCTAAGTTGGCATTACAAGTTGCACAAGATAAACTTGCAGCCGCAGCAAAAGCGAAAGCGGACGAAGAAGCTAAAGCTAAATTAGCCGCTGCCACTGTAAATAATAATTCAGAGGCCAAAGCTAAAGCCGATGCAGAGGCTAAAGCCAAACGGGATGCAGAAGAGAAAGCTAGATTAGCCGCCGCTGCACAGGCCAAAGCCGATGCCGAAGCCAAGGCTAAGTTAGCCGCAGCGAATGCTAAACCAGATGTTAAACCAATTGAGAGTAATAATCCGTTGGATAATTTATCCAAAATGGCTAGAGAGGCTAAGAGAACGCAACAACAATTATTGGCACAATTAAAGGAAAAAATAGCTAGTAAAGAGCAGGATCTTAAAGATTTGAAAGAAGAAAACGACTTAGGTGACCAAGGTATTTTTACAGCACCAAAACCTTTTAAAAGTACAACTGCTGAAAATAATGCGTTGGAATCTTTAAAAGCGGATATTGATAATGAAATTAAAAAGCAAAATGATAAAATAGCCGAATTGAATAAATTGTATAATGAATCTGATAAAAAGGATGCCACAAGTCAAAATTATCAAAACACTATTAATGAATTGAAATCTGTTCAGTCACAAACGATAAACACCAAAGAAAATGTGGAATTAAAATTAGAACAAATTAAGGTTGCTACAGAATTTGAGAAAAAACGAAGAATAAAACGTGCCGTGTACGAAAATGTAGATGATAAATATGCCAAAGATAGAGCAAGGTTAAATCAAATAAAAAACAATACCGCAATTAGTACGGTACCGTTAACAGCAAGTGACTTTGATAATGGGGCAGAGCAAAGTAATATTCAAATTATAAAAGATGTTAAAAATATTGAAAGCGGCTATTATTTAGTAATTGCTGTGCATACTGATGTTGCCAAGAGAGATGATTTTTTAACCAAAGCCGTTGCTGCAGGACAGTCTAAAATAGACTTCTTCTATGATGTGAATTCCAGTAAATATTATATTTATTATGAAAAATTTGATGGCATTCAAGAAGCGAACAATGCTTTAAATGCAAAAGGAAGTAAACCATATAATAGTAAAATGTCTATTGTTAAAATAGAAAATTAAAATATAGAATAGTAAGGCCCAATATTTTTTTCTAGAAGCCCCGTGAGGAAAATGAAACGCTAAAAAAACCGATCATGAAAAGACCTACTTTTTTAAACAATGTACTTGTTGCTTTAGTGCTCTTATTGAGTGTGCAATTGTTTGCCCAAAATTATGTCCCCTTTACACCAAGATTCGATCAAGATCTAAAGGGCGATATCCTATTGATTGGTAATAATATTTTAGGGCCTGACAATAATGCATACAATAACAATAACCAATACAACCATCGTGTTAATATGAGATATATTGACATTGATGGCGATCCATCAACGTTTAGTTCATCGAGTGCAGATTTAGTAATTCCAAACCCACTTTGTTATAAAATCGCTTATGCGGGATTGTATTGGGGCGCAGTTACCAATGGGCCACAATCGATTACAAATGTAAAATTTAAAGGCCCGTCAGGAGGGTATAATGATGTTGTAGGGACTATTATTTATGATGCAGCAGGTGTTGCAACTGGTAGTTCGTTTCCATATTCTTGTTATGCCGATGTAACAGCTATTGTAACAGGTTTAGCAACAAATTCAGGCACGTACACCGTGGGGAATGTTTCAAGTGCAGAGGGTAGGACTGATCAGTTTAACCCCTATAATGGGACGGGTTATTCTGCTGGTTGGTCATTATTTATAGTGTATGAAGATCCAACATTGCCCAGTAAATCCATTACAAGTTTTGATGGGTTTAGTGCTATTAGTAGTTCCGTAAATTTAAATATCCCTATTTCAGGATTCAGAACGGTTCCTGCCCCAGCACCAGTACGAGCAAATTTTGCTTTTGCAGCGCTAGAAGGAGATAAACCAATTCAAAATGATCGCTTAAGACTTAATGGTGTAAGTTTATCGTCTACAGACCGTCCAGCAAATAACTTTTTCAATAGTTCGGTAACTCAATTAAGCGGATTGCCCGTAAACAATAGAAATCCTAACAGCACAAATACCTTAGGGTTTGATACAGGTATATTGAATGTTCCTAATCCAGGCAATACGGTTATAGCTAATGATGCAACATCTGCTACCGTTCGTTTAGAAAGTAATCAAGATGCGTATTTTGAATATTTTTTCGCTTTAGCAGTAGAAATTATTGAACCTAAAATTGTACTTACTAAAATTGTAGAGGATGAATTTGGAAATGATATTGGAGGTCAAAACGTGACTCTTGGTCAACAATTAAATTACGTGATTGGTTTTCAGAATACTGGGAATGACCATGCTACTAATATGACGATTAGAGATGTGCTTCCAATTAATACGCTCTTTAATTATCCTGCCGATATGGATATTTTGCCACCAGGTGTTACGGTTCAAAGTTATAACCCCGTAACAAGAGAGATCATTTTTCAAATTGATGATTCTGTAATTGAGATTGATGATCCAGTTTTGGAGATTCGTTTTAAAGTTCAGGTAGTGCCATCGTGCAATATGTTGAGTGATGCATGTTCTAATAGTATAGATAATCAAGCCTATACAACCTATGCTGGTGTATTTAACCCAACTTTCGCTATTACAGACGACCCAAGTTTGAACACCAATACGGGCTGTTTATTGGTGCCAAAAGCTACCAACTTTTTAGTTGGTGTAGATGATTGTCAATTTGCTTCAACAGAAGTGCTTTGTGGGGATAGTGTTTTATTAACAGCTGCAAATGGATATAGTTCATATTCATGGTCATCAGACCCTTCTGGTACCCCTGTAATAGGCACCACACAATCAATAACTGTAACTAGTGTAGGGACCTATTATGTACGTAATACAGCAATAGCCCCATGTTTATCAATTGATCAAGAAATTACTGTAGTTCCATTTGGAAGCACAACCAATAATCCTATAATCCCATTTGCAGACGAAGTAGTTATCTGTCCAAATGATGGGAAAGAATTACCAAATATATTTTTATGTGGTGCCAATGCATCCAGAGTAATACAAACGGGTATTACCGATACCTCGTCAATTATATGGGAAAAACTAGACGAAAGTAGTTGCTCCGCGGTTGTAAATACAGATTGTGCCAATGAGAATTCGTCTTGCACTTGGAATCAGGTAGGTTCTGGACCAGATTATACTGCAAATGCTTCAGGGCAGTATCGCGTTGTATTAAATTATGCTGGCGGATGTTTTAATCGGTATTATTTTAATGTATATCAAAATTTATTAAGTCCAACCGTTACCACAACAGATATTATTTGTAATACACCAGGACAAATAACAGTAGGAGGTATTCCAAATGGGTATGAATATAGTTTAGATAATATTACGTATCAAGCGAGCAATATTTTTACAATAAATACACAAAACATATACACCGTTTATATTAGACAAGCTGGAGTAAGCTCAAATCCTTGTATTTTCACCGTACCAAATATTCAAATCAGGGCAAGAAATTTCACCGTTTCCACAATCATTACACCACCTCTTTGTAACGGTGGAAAAGGAAGTGTTAAATTAGCAGCCAATGATGTTCGTCCACAATATTTTTATTCAATATATAGTGGGGCAACACTTATAAATAGTACAGGCCTCATAGTGCAGAGTGATTATACGTTTGCGAACTTAAATCCTGGAACTTACACAGTAAATGTTGGAACCGAAGATGGATGTGCGTATACCGCAGATATAGTAATCATAGATCCGCCATTATTAACAGCAACTTCCGCTATTACACAGCCATTAACCTGTACTGATGGAGAAATTACTGTGTATCCTGTGGGTGGAACACCACCTTATTTTTACTTTGTAAATAGCACAACTGTTTTTCAAAGTGTCCCAGAGGTTGTTGTAACTGCACCAGGTTT
>CAXBHA010000094.1:0-7682 GCA_963974955.1 uncultured Yeosuana sp.
CGGTACAATTGGGATATGATGATTTATTGCCAAACTAAAGGCGCCATCTTTAAAATCATCCAATATAATCTGTTCCTCGGGAACGCCACCTTCTGGAAAAATACAGATACTAACTCCAGATTTTAAACGTCTTTGAGCTCTTAGAAAAACGGTTTGTCTGCTTTTTGATGAATTTCTGTCGACAAGAATACAGGTGCGTTTGTAGAAAAAGCCAAAAAGCGGAATTTTAGCTAGTTCTTTTTTTCCAACAAACACAAAAGGGTTTTTTATAGTAACCAGCATCAGCATAATGTCGGCCATAGAGGTATGGTTTGCAATAAACATGTAACTTTTATGCTTATCTGGAATTTGTTGCGATTCAACTTTAACTTTAAACCCCATCCCAATTAAAATAAACCTAGCCCATATACGAGCTAATTTAAAAAAGTAGGGATACCACGATTCTTTTAATATAGATACAACCAGAAAGGGAAACAAAACAATAATTGCTAAGGCTACAAGGACATAAAACCAAATACGATATAAAACCCAAAATATATATTTGAAAATTTTCATGCCTTCCAAAAATACATAATTGTATTGAGCAATTCTATTAAAAAAATTACCTTTGCTATCATTATTATATAAAGATTATTAATTAAAAAGATTCCTGTCTTCTCAGGACATATTATGGCAAGAATACTTACGGGCATACAAAGTACAGGAACACCACATTTAGGAAATATATTAGGGGCTATTATTCCAGCAATTGACATGGCGAATGCCCCTAAAAACGATTCGTTTTTGTTTATTGCAAACCTTCATACCCTTACTCAAATTAAAGACGCAAAAGAGTTGCGTTATAATACCTATTCTACCGCTGCTACTTGGTTGGCATTTGGACTTGATATTGAAAAAACAGTGTTTTATAGGCAAAGTGAGGTGCCTCAAGTAACCGAGTTGTCTTGGTATTTAAGTTGTTTTTTTCCATATCAGCGTTTAACCTTGGCTCATAGCTTTAAAGATAAAGCAGATAGGCTTGAAGACGTAAATGCGGGTTTATTTAATTACCCCATGCTTATGGCTGCAGATATTTTATTGTATGATGCCAACATTATTCCTGTGGGAAAAGACCAATTGCAACATATTGAAATGACTCGTGATGTGGCTTCTCGTTTTCATGCAAAAATGGGCGAGGTTTTTGTCTTACCTGAAGGAAAAATACAGGAAAACATCATGCTTATTCCTGGCACTGATGGTGAAAAAATGAGTAAAAGTCGCGATAATACTATCAATATTTTTTTAGATGATAAAACGCTTCGCAAACAAATTATGTCTATCCAAACCGACAGCACGCCTCTTGAAGAACCTAAAAATTGGAAAACCTGTAACTGCTTTGCTATTTATAAATTGTTGGCTAATGATGCTCAGATAAAAACCATGAAAGCCAATTACGAAAACGGTAATTATGGTTATGGTCATGCTAAACAAGCTTTGTTTGAGCTTATTATTAACAAATTTGCGGTACCGCGTGAACGCTATAATCACTTTATGAATAACCTACATGAAATCGATGATGCTTTAGCTATTGGTGCAGAAAAAGCTAAAATCGTTGCCAATGCCGTATTAAAAAGAGTACGGGAAAAAGCAGGGTATTAATTTTCTTTAAGCCATTTGTAAAGATATTCCAAAGTTAGTCCCATTGTTTTTAAATTTGTGCGTAGATGCATTGATGGAATTTCTTTGTCTTTTTCTCTATGCGTTATCGTTCTCCAACAATTTGGACACTTATAATGATCATGAGAAGCTTTGGTTCTTAAATATTTACACCCATGAGCCAGAAGAAATCTGACCCAATCTTTTGATTTTACCGGTCGGTTATTACCCATTAACTATGCCGCTTCACTTTCTAATGAATTAATTTCAGCAGATTTCAATCCTTGCAAAACGCCGTTTTCATCAATAAATACTTTTGAATATTGTTTCTTTGCAAAATATTTATTGTTCCAGCCTAAATTTTTTAACATCAAATGTCTTCTATCCATTTTTAAGCCTTTAAGATCTTCCCAAAATATTTGCATGTGAAGATGAAAAGATTCTTGCGCTTCCTCCTTTGAATTACCATATCCAGACACATTCAATGAAGGACTTATTGAAACCCAAAAATCCCCCTCTTCCCCTGTAATTACATTAATTTTAGCAGAAAAAGTGCTTTTTGACATTTTTAATTCTTCAATATCATATGGCTTTCTAGTAAAAATAGGTTTAATGCTCATATAAGAAAATTAAGTTTGTAAATATACACAAAATATTTATTCGCAATATTATTAACAGCAAAAACCAAGCCAATTAAATAAGCTCAAATAATTTTCCTGGCAACGGCCTAATAACGCCTTTTAATTCCATATTAAGCAAGGTACTTGCCACTTTAAAAATTGGCATGTTGCAATTTAAGGCAATCACATCTAATTGCTTTTTATCATGTTCCTTGAGGTAATTGTAAATCAGTTTTTCCTGATCATCAAGCTCTACAAATAATTGTTTTTGAACATTCGGTTTATTGGTTTCTTCCAATTGCCAATTTAAAATATAAGGAACATCCACAGGATTAGAAAGTAAATGTGCTCTTTGAGATTTAATTAAGTTGTTGCACCCCATACTTTGAGAATCTGTTGTCCTTCCTGGAACAGCAAAAACATCTCTGTTATAGGAATTAGCAATATCGGCAGTTACCAAACTTCCGCCTCTTTCGGCAGATTCAACTACAATAGTAGCTTCACTTAACCCTGCAATGATTCTGTTTCGTTTTAAAAAATTATTTTTATCAAATACATCGCTGCTCCAAAAATCGGTAAAAAAACCACCATTTTTTTCAATATCAGTCACGAACTTTAGGATATATTTGATTCAAGCCATGGGCTAAACAGCCAACTGTTTGAAGGTTGTTTTTCAATGCGGCCTTATGTGCTGTAATATCGGTTCCATAGGCAAAACCAGAGATAATAACAGGGTTATAGGGTGCTAATTGTTCTATCAAATTTTCGCAAAAAACCACCCCATGGGTTGTTATTTTCCGTGTTCCTACAACACTTATAATGTGCTTTTCATTTAAATTTATTAATCCAGATTGAAACAATAATACAGGGCCGTCAATGCAATGTTTTAATTTCTCAGGATAATTATCCTCTTCAAAATACAAATATTTAATTTGGTTGTTTTTAATATAATTTAGTTCCGCTTCAGCGGCTTTATGGTGTAGTGGCTCAAAGAGATCATTTATTATAGTGCTCCCAATACCATCAATTTTTAAAAGGTTTTTCTTTTTCTCTCTAAAAATAGCTTCAGCCGAACCAAAGTGTGATATAAGTTTTAGTAGTTATGTCGCCAATATTTGTCACATTTTGTAGTGCTAATGTGTAAAGCAAATCATTCTCCGTCATGTTATCAATTTGATTTTAAGCCTACAAGAACGTAATTTTTGTGATGTTAATAAATAGTTTTGTCAAAAATGTTATCTAAAAGCATAATTTTTTAACTTTGTTTCTATGCAATTAGAAGCCTACATCAGCGATTTATTATACAGATATGAATGCGTAACGGTCCCAGAATTTGGAGCGTTCCTAACCCAACGTGTATCTGCGAGCATTAATAATTCTACCAATGCCTTTTATCCGCCAAAAAAGTCGGTGTCATTTAATGGACAAATTCAAAAAAATGATGGTTTAATAGCGCATTACGTGGCTGATGTTGAAAAAATACCTTTTGAAATAGCTTCCGAGAAAATTCAAAAACGTGTTAGAATTTTAAAAACGCTTTTAGATCAAGGCGAAACTATTACATTTAACAACATTGGTGATATTACATTTAACAAAGAAGGCAAAATAGTATTTGAGCCATCTTACAATCTTAACTATTTAACCGATGCTTTTGGTTTATCGCAGTTTGTATCGCCTGCTGTTACCAGAGAAGTTTATAAAGAAACGGTTCAAGCTATTGAAAAAGAAGCACCTATAATATTCACCCCTGAAAAACGTAAATCTTTACCTTATTTTAAATATGCTGCTGTTGCAGTAATTGCTTTAACATTAGGTGGTTTTGTGGCATCTAACTATTATGTTGAACAAATTGAAACGCACAATCAAATGGCGCAAGAAGAAGCTTTTCAACAACTTGACAATAAAATCCAACAAGCTACTTTTGTTATAGATAACCCGCTTCCATCTGTAACGTTTAATGTTACCAAACAAACTGGAAATTATCATATAGTGGCTGGTGCCTTTAGAATTGAAGAGAACTGTGATAAAAAATTTGAGCAGTTACAAGCTGAAGGGTATAAACCACGAAAAATTGGAATGAATAAGTATGGCTTACATGAAGTTGCTTATGCAAGTTATGAAACCGGCCAAGAAGCACTTGTTGCGCTTCACGACATTAGAAAAACGAGCAATAAAGACGCTTGGTTACTTGTTAAAGAGTTAGACTAAATTTTATTAGCTTAACAAACCACTATCTGGCATTTGCTGTTGCCATAAATTATAATAGTGTTCTTTTTTAGAGTATAATTCTTTATGGGACCCTTCTTCCAGCACGTTTCCTTTATCTAATACTACAATTTTATCAGCGTTTATCACGGTGCTTAGTCTATGAGCTATAATGATAATGGTTTTATTGTTTTTTCTTAAAGTACTTATTGTTTCCTGTATGTGATTTTCAGATTTACTGTCCAATGAAGATGTTGCTTCATCTAAAACCAATATCTCGGGGTTTTTATACAACGCTCTGGCAATAGCAATACGCTGTTTTTGCCCACCAGAAAGTGAAGCGCCATTTTCTCCCAAATAAGTGCCAAAACCATTAGGCAAACTCTCGATAAACTCTAAAATACCGATTGATTTACAAACATATATAATGTGTTCCATATTAGGAGCAAACTCACCTACCGCAATATTTTCAATGACATTACCAGCGAATAAATCTATTTTCTGGGGGACTACACTTACTAATTCCCTAAGACTTTCGGTGTCTATATAATTCAAATCGAATTCTCCAATGGTTAGCTGCCCACTTTGTAAAGGATAAATATTTTGTAATAAAGACATTAATGTTGATTTTCCCGAGCCACTTTCGCCAACAATAGCAGTGATTTTTCCTTTTGGAATGGTTAAATTAAAATCATTAAAAACTTCCACTCTTGTGCCATATCTAAATTTGACGTTTTTAAAATTAATATCACCTATTTTATCTTGAGTTAGTGTTATCTTGTTTTCAGATTCTTCTCGTTCCAAATCCATAATTTCGAATAGCCTATCGGCAGCAATTAAGGCATTTTGTATTGCTTATTCGCGCCAATTAAACTAGCAACAGGACCTGTGAAATAGCCCACAATAGCATAAAAAGACAACAATTCTCCAGCCGTAATTTCACGTTCAATAACGAAATACGAACCACTCCACAATAATATAATGGTAAACAACTGTGCTACAAAGGTAGAACTTGTGCCAGAAAACACCGAGTTTAAAGCAGATTTATACCCAATATTTAATAAATTAATAAATCGTGTTTCTGTTTTAATATTTGCAAAGCTTTCTAAACCGAAACGTTTTATAGTACCAACAGCATTTAAGGATTCGACTAACTGGCTCTCTAAATCGGCACTGCGCTCCATAATAGTACGTTCTGTTTTTTTATTGAGTCTATTGGTGATAAAATAGATGATGGCATAAAGCGGAATAACCAAAAGCATAATAAGCGCCAACTTCCAATAGTAGAAAAACATTAAGCCAAACGAAAAAATAAGAATTAAAAAGTTAACGGTGAGGTTTAACGATACCCCATTAATAAAGGTGCGTATTTTAACAGCATCGTTAATACGTGAAATAATCTCTCCAACTCGCATGGTATCAAAAAACTGCTGTGGTAATTTAAGCAAGTGTTTATAATACCCTAAAATAAGACGTGCGTCTATTTGTTGCCCAGATTTTATTAAAAACACATCTTTAAAAATACCAATAATTACTTGCAACACTAAAAGGCAAATCATTATAACACCTAATAGGTTTAGTAACCTTGTATTGCCACCAACCAAAACAAAATCGGTTAGTTTTTGTATATAAATAGAGGTTGAAAAACCCAATAATGTATAAACTACAGCGCCCACTAAAGACTGTATTAACACAAACTTATGTGGCTTTAGCAAAAACCAAAAGCGCTTGTAAATTGATGCCTTTTCGTTACCTGTTACAAAATCTTCTTGTGGCAATAAAAGTACTAAAACACCTGTCCATTCTTTGGTAAATTCGGCATGCGTTTTTTTATGTAGCTTCCCATCGCCAGGATCCATAATGGTTATATGGGTTTTGGTAACCTCATAAATAACCACATAATGATGCAACCTTTCTTTTACAATAATATGGGCTATAGCCGGTTTAGGTATTTTAAACAGGCTATCCAGCTCACCACGAACGCCTTTAGCCTCAAAACCCAATTTTTGTGCCGCTTCAATAACGCCTAAAACATTTGTGCCTTTTTTATCGGTGCCTGCATATTGACGAATGCGTGCAATGGGTATTTGTAAGTTGTAATGTGCTGCTATGGATGCTAAACAGGCAGCACCACAGTCGGTAATATCGTGTTGTTTTATGGTGGTTTTTGCCATTATTTGTGTTTATATGGCAAATAAAATAGAGTTCACTGCAACTTTTTTGCAGTGGGGTAAAAATTATAAGAGTAATTTTCGTAATATGTCTGGCTCTTGGTAGTTATTAAAAAACAAAAGCAAATGGACGTTATTATTTTCGATTTCGTAATAAAGTGTTATTTGCTTAACAATTACAATGTGGTGTATTTTAGAGTCGAGATACCATGTTTTAAACGTATTTGGTGCTTCTTTTAAAATGTCAATAACCTGATCTGTTTTCTTAATAAATTGAATAATTTCCTTTTCTGTCCAACAATTTTCTAAATAGTCAATATTGTTTAAATACGATGTATTGGCAAGCGGAGACGCAATAATTTTATAAGACATTATACTTCTGCTTACTTGCTGTTAATATTTTTTCAAAATCGATGCCTTTACCAGCTTTTATTTGATTTCTAGATTTTTCCAATAACTCACTTAACAAGCTTTCTTGGTATTCTTGGTATTCTTTTGGGTATAAATGCTTAGAAATTAGTTTCATTTCTTCACTGGTAAAACGTTTTTCGCGCAACTTTTTATAAAAAAAACTACTTTTTAGGTTTAGCAGTTTTAAGAAGTATTGAACCTTGTAGTCACTTTTTTTTATGTCGTCGGACAGCCTATTTATGATGCCGTCGTATTCATATATAATGCTTATTGTGTTCATATTTGTGAAGATTTACGTTACAAATATAAATAAATGGTTTAATCTAAATAGGATTAAAGTTATAAATATGGTGAGTTTTTATCGTTTATTTTGCTAATTTCATTTGTATGGCAAATAAATCGTGTTTACTGCAAAAAATGCAAAGTGAAAGATATAGGGTAATAAACTTCTAGAAATAATGTTGAATTAATTTTAAAAATTCTTTATAAATATTTTTTTCACTATTGTCCGAGAAAAAAGTTAAGACCGCTTCGCTACTAAAACAAAGAACAAAGACTCAATCCGTAAAGGGTTGAAAATATGGAAATTAAAATTTTAAATTAGCCTAGATTGTTTTAGTTTAAAAACTTTTCAGAGAAT
>CAXBHA010000095.1:0-7558 GCA_963974955.1 uncultured Yeosuana sp.
TTTAGCTAAAACTAGCAATTTTTTTTATACGGCTTGGCAAACGTTTTACTTTCGTTCAAAATGTAAAATCGGACCATCAACATATGACATACTTAAAGTCATTATTCCGTCGGTTAAATTATATGTCCATTTATTGTTATCTATTTTAACAAGTAGTACTTTTGGGTCACTTGTGTCTCCGCCCAAATAGTCTTTTCCAAAAAAATAATTATATTCTCCATTAGGATATTCAATATTTTGACCTCCAGTCACGGTAAGTATGCTATTAGGCTGAAAATTATAGATTATATTCTCGTCAGAATAGTCGGTTGTTTTTCCTCCTTCAAAAAAACAGCATACAGTATTGGTTAGTTTCCACTCTCCAACAATTTGGTCATTTATAGAATCATCATTCGAACAACTTGAAAGTGATACTATTGTTATTATCAAAATCAGTATTTTTTTCATATCGTGATTTTTTATTTATAATATTTAGATATAATTCTATTCAATTGGTTGCGTTCAAATGTTTGCCAACAATAGCTGTATGGTTAGCGGCTCTTGGAAAGAGCCGTTAATTATACAGCCTGTTGTATCCTGTTTTTTATTTTCATTTTATCTTTTCTAAAATTAACAATAAAAATTAAGATACCGTTGTGGAGACCGAAATCAATCGGAACGGTTTTTTATGAGCCTACACAAACCAATGTTCTATGTAATAGCATGGAACGTTGGTTTGGGCACTGTGAACCGTTCTCCTGTTTTTATTTTAAATGCCTCCCTGACTTGACTTTCTGGTTTTTTTTCACTAACTTATGACAAGTATTTTAACGTGATAACGTTTAGAAAGTGTACTTTCTACGCCATAAAGCGCAATACTTGGGAATAAATCCGTTAGAGACCATAAAGGCCATAATCCGTATTTAAAATAAAAACAGGAGATCTCCATTCCCTTACCCATAAACCTTATTTCGTAATCCTTATAAAAAACTGCCCTTGCGGTTGACACAATTGGATACAACAATATTATATTGTGCAAATATTAAAGAATCTAAATTTTCATCATTACTTTCGTGAAATACAAGTCTTAGAATTCCATAAAGTGAATTAGAATTATTATGAAGTTTAATATGCTCTTTTTCCGCCATATCCTCGGAATGTGGATGTGGAATAATAGTGTGAAGTAAAATCACAGCTAAAGCAGTATTAAACAGTATATTTCTAAAAATTTTACTCATTCATTTTTATTTTTCAAAACGTATTAAAAATTAATTTGAATGTCCGTATTCATTCATAATACCATTTTTGTCATTCAGAATGGAGTGAAACGAAATGAAGAATCCATTAAAATCAATGCGGTTCCTCCTTTGTCGGAATGACAAAATCATTATATTTTCAGACTTATGACAAATTACGGACATTCAATAAAATTAATATATTATATCAATTATAATTCATTTTCGTGCTCATTTTTTTCGTACTTATTTTCTCTGTAATAGCTACCAACGACATGATATTATTCGTTTTAATGATTTATATCGGACGATAAGTGAAGTTATTATTTTTGAGGTTAAGAAACAAACTAAATTATAAGATAAAACTTAAAGAATTTAAGCTTTTAACTTACTAAACACGTCCCAAATAACCACCCAGCGCTCACATAAATATTCAACGAATGCTTGGTTCCGTATTGAAATGCATATAAAATGCAATAATTTTAAAAAAATAGATGTGTTTCATCGAATATATGAGTATTTCATCTTATATTCGTGGCGTTGTATCCTAAACTTAACAAATATCAATCTATGCAGAGATTCAAAATCTTGAGAAAACCAATGGTTTTAATTATTATACTTTTTGGCGTCACCTTAAGTATTATTTTACCCATTTCTACTTTTGGGTCAGGAGTTGCAATTTCAAACCATAGGATTAATACACCAGTAGAGGGTCAAAGGGAGCTGAAATTATATAAATTGCAACAGGCCGAATTGAAGGATGCTCTTACTGCATATTTTGAAAAGGCAATAGCTTCAGGAGACATTGTTGGAGCTGGAGTTAGTATTGTAAGAGGGGACTCTATTGTAATTTCAGATGGATTTGGTAAACGAAATATTAATTTTAATGATGCTGTTGATGGAGAAACTGTATTTCGACTCGGATCCCTGTCAAAAGGGTTTGCCGGGGTCTTGGCTGCCAAATTAGTGAGTGAAGGTAAAATGAGTTGGACCGATAAGGTTAGTGACTATATTCCTGAATTTAAGCTAGGAGACAGCAATAATACGGACCAGATCACACTAGCCAATATTTTATCGCAAACTTCAGGGGCGCCATACCATAGTTACACCAATCTTGTTGAAGCTGGATTGCCATTGACCGAAATTGCTAAACGTTTTAAAGCGGTAGTTCCAATTAGTAAACCAGGTTTGACATATAGCTATCAAAATGCTATGTTTGCCCTTAGTGGTGAGATGATGTATAAAGAGACTGGCGAAGACATTAGGACATTATTGAACACTAAGTTTTTTAAACCCTTGGAAATGAATACTATTTCAATGGATGACGAAACTTTGGAACATAAAGAAAATGTGGCTTTACCACATTCAAGAAGACACAGCAGTTGGAAAACCTTAAAACTTACAGATAATTATTACAATGCTGTTGCGGCCGGAGGGATCAATGCCAGTGCACTCGATATGGCCAAATGGATGGAGCTTTTACTAGGTCATCATCCAGAGATTATGGGTAAGTCTGCTTTAAATCAAGCTTTTAACCCGTTTATAGAAATTAAAGGCAGCAATAAATATTATCAACGTTGGCCAGGGCATGTAAGTTCTTACTATGGTTTTGGTTGGAGGATCCATAAATTTTTGGACCAGGATAGCAAGGAGCAAAAAACCATGATACATCATGGAGGAAGTGTTAACAATTACAGAAATGAAATAGCTGTATATCCTGATTCTGATATGGGTATCTGTGTACTTTTAAACAGTAACTCCAAACTGGCAAAAACAGTGATTCCAGATTTATACAAAATCGTGAATGATATATTTAATAATACACATTCAAAAATTGCTGTTGAGTCCATTGCCAAAGCGATCCCTACACCTTGAATGGCCTTGTAATTTCAAACTTTTGAAAGAAACTTGCATTTTATTTAGTTGTAGTTACTTCTAATTCAGATGGATTTATTCCAAATTCGATTTAAATCTAAAGGAAAGCAGAGAAGATTATTTAAGCGTTTTGGATGTAATTTGTGAGGAATAAATGGGGTTACGCTTATCGTGTTTGTTCTTGATTAGTTGCGTGGTTAAGCACCTATATTTAGCAAATAAAAACCGAACCTGCCTGCCGGCAGGTAGAAAATCCTCTCGGATTTTCGTAAGCAGGCTAGAACCAAGCAAATAATTGTACACGGTGTCGTTAGCAAACGTTATTTTTATATCTGTAAGTTCAAATTCAGTTTTGCTCCTAAAGCATTGAAAATTCGCATTACGGTTTCAAAAGTCACATTTCCAGTACTATTTTCAAGTCGAGAAATTTGAGCTTTTTTTACTCCAACTAATTCTCCTAATTGCTCTTGAGTCAGTTTTCTTTTTTTTCGAGCAGTTTTTATCATATCTCCAATCAATTCAAGTTTTAGCTCAAATTCATATTCCTCTCGTTCTTCAGTTCCCTTTTTTCCAATTAAAAGATCCTCTGCTTGGTCTAAAGTGTAACTTTTCATTTCTTTTTATTTTTAAAATATGTTTCTCTAATCTTATCCGCTTTGTCAATTTCTTTTTTGTCAACCTTGCTCGTTTTCTTTGTCCCAAAAAGCTAAAAGTCTGTATTGAATCTAAATCATTCCCCGATGGCTCAGCCGAGGATAGTCGGTTTCAAGAAATTTTTTATTTCCAGAATATAATGTTCTAAATTCCCAAATGTCATTAGTCAGTTTTTTAAAGAACTTTGGGTCAGATTGTTGTTCAGCCCTTCTTATGTTCTGAAATATTTTCTTTCTAGTTTTAAGATTTTGTTTTTCAATGAATTCAAAAGCTTCTTCTAGTAATTTCGTTTCAAATCGTTTTATCATTTTTGGTTTTAGGCCAAATATGCTACAAATGATTTTCCGCAGGAAAATCAGAGTGACCAAAGGCGCACTAACTATTGATTAAGTACCAGACTACGCATTATTTTGAGCGGTGTTGTAAGTGGTTTTTAAATTTCCCAGTTGTCAATTATTTTTTCATTCATTTGGACGTTTTCCTTTTCATGCGTTTTAATTAATTCAGGTTTGATTGAAGGAAAGCTGCCTATGTTTAGCTTCTGTGTCAATTCTGATACTGAAACAGTTTCCCGACCTTTTTTAATTGTAGATTTAGCTAAACAGGCTGCAATAATCTTTCCTTTTCGGACAATTTTTTGCTCTGTATAAATCCACTTTTCATCAGCATAAGATATTCTTGTATATAATTTTGCTTTTTGAAAAATTTTAAGAGGCTTATAATATTGTACTGAAATAGCCTGACTAGGAAAAAACCATTTGTTTTTTGATGCAACATTAAAGAAATTCGCTCTAACCATTGCATCAATTCGTCCAGCTTCCATTACTGTTAAAATAGAAGCATGATTCATCACTGAAACATCTATATCAGTAATCCAAACTCTAAATGACAGGGAAATTGTGTCAGTTGATTTAATCTTACCTTTAAATTTGGCAGAAATCATAGCTAATAATAATCTTATCCATCTCATTCTTTTCGGTTTTGCAAATTATTTACAACAACATGATTGATATTATTCGTTTCAATGGTTTATATCAGACGATAAGCGAAGTTATTATTTTTTAGGTTTAGAATCAAACCAAATCTATTCCATTGATTTTAATTTACTAAATACATCCCAAATAACCACACCAGCACTCACAGATATATTTAAAGAATGTTTGGTGCCATATTGAGGGATTTCAATCACCACATCACTGGCAGAAACCACCTGCTGAGAAACACCTTTTACTTCATTGCCAAAAACCAGAGCGTAGGTGGTATTTTTTTTTGGAATAAAATCATTTAGCACGGTGGCGTTTTCGGCTTGTTCAATGGAGCAGATTGTTACGTTTTCAGATTTTAGTTTATTAACCAAATCTAACGTGTTTTCAACATGTTCCCAGTCTACGGTCTCGGTACTTCCCAAAGCCGTTTTATGAATGTCTTTATGCGGAGGTGTTGCGGTTATTCCACAGAGGTAAATTTTCTTAATTAAAAAAGCGTCGCTGGTTCTGAACACCGAGCCAATATTATTAAGGCTGCGAATATTATCTAATATAATTATTAGCGGTGTTTTTTTTACAGATTTAAAATCGTCCACACTTAATCTATCTAACTCGTTATTTTTTAATTTCCGCATCTGTAAATTTGTGAATAATTACCAATAAGTTATTAAATTTCGGTTTCAAAAAACATGAAATTATAAGTACCTTAGCAATCTTGTTTAAGATACAAAAATAACACATAAAAAGAATTCATTGGCAAAAAAAGCAACCCCATTAATGAAGCAATATAATGCTATTAAAACAAAGTATCCAGATGCTTTGCTGTTGTTTCGCGTGGGCGATTTTTATGAAACCTTTGGTGAAGATGCAGTTAAGGCAGCCGGTATTTTGGGTATTATTTTAACTAAACGAGGTGCTGGAAGTGAGAGCGAAACGGAGCTGGCTGGATTTCCTCACCATTCTTTAAATACGTATTTGCCTAAATTGGTAAAAGCTGGTCAGCGTGTAGCTATCTGCGACCAACTTGAAGATCCAAAACTGACTAAAAATATTGTAAAACGAGGCGTTACCGAGCTTGTAACACCTGGTGTGGCCTTTAATGATGAGGTTTTGGTATCTAAATCGAATAACTTTTTGTGTTCGGTTTATTTTGATAAAACGCATATTGGTGTGGCTTTTTTAGATATTTCAACTGGAGAGTTTTTAACCTCTCAGGGAAATGCTGAGTATATTGATAAATTGTTACAAAATTTCAATCCGAGCGAAGTATTGGTGCCTAAGCAGAAGCGTTCACTATTTACAGATACTTTTGGTAAAGACTTTCATGCTTTTTATATGGAAGACTGGATTTTTCAAGCCGATTATGCCTATGAAACCTTAACCAAGCATTTTAAAACAAAATCGCTAAAAGGGTTTGGGATAGACGAGTTGTATGAAGGTATTATAGCTTCGGGTTCGATATTGCATTATCTGTCTGAAACCCAACATAACAAGATTCAGCATATTAGTTCAATTTCTAGAATTGCGGAAGATGAATATGTTTGGATGGACAAGTTCACCATTAGAAATTTAGAACTTTATAATTCTACCAACAACAATGCAGTAACACTTTTGCAGGTGATTGATAAAACGATTTCGCCTATGGGTGGGCGTTTATTAAAACGTTGGTTAGCGCTGCCACTAAAAAACCCGGAAAAAATAAAGCAGCGCCATGAGGTGGTTGATTTTTTAACCAAAGAAAAGACCACACTTCAAAAAACCCAAAACCATATTAAGCATATAGGCGATTTAGAACGTTTAATTTCAAAAGTTGCCACAGGAAAGGTAAATCCTAGAGAAGTTATTCAACTTAAAAACTCATTGGAAGCTATTGTTCCTATAAAATCGATAGCGTCAGGATGCAACAATCAGTCTTTAAAAATTATTGGTGATACGCTCCAAAGTTGTGATGTACTTCGCGAAAAAATAAAAGAAACCTTGAATGAAGAGGCGCCTGTTAATGTATTAAAAGGAAATTCTATTGCATCGGGTTTTTCTTTTGAATTAGATGAATTAAGAGGGTTGTCAAAATCAGGAAAGGATTATTTGGACAACATGCTTGAGCGTGAAAGCCAGCGCACGGGAATTACATCTTTAAAAATTGCATCCAACAATGTATTTGGGTATTATATAGAAGTAAGAAACACCCATAAAGATAAGGTTCCAGAAGAGTGGATTAGAAAGCAAACCTTAGTAAGTGCAGAACGCTATATTACTGAAGAGCTCAAAGAATATGAAGCTAAAATATTTGGTGCCGAAGACCGTATTTTAGCGATTGAGCAGCAGTTGTTTTCAGAATTGGTTGGTTGGCTTAATCAATACATTAAAGCGGTGCAACAAAACGCTTATTTAATTGGTCAGTTAGATTGTTTATGCGGATTTGCACAGTTAGCAAAGGATAATGATTATACATATCCAGTAATTGATAATTCGTTTGATTTAGATATTACAGACGGAAGGCATCCCGTTATTGAAAAACAATTACCAATTGGCGAGCATTATATTGCAAATAATCTATTTTTAGATAGAGAAACACAGCAAATTATTATGATAACCGGACCCAATATGTCTGGTAAATCAGCCATCTTACGACAAACAGCTTTGATTGTATTATTAGCTCAAATAGGGAGTTTTGTTCCTGCTAAATCCGCACGGATAGGGTTAGTTGACAAAATATTTACCAGAGTGGGTGCCAGTGACAATATTTCTATGGGCGAATCTACCTTTATGGTGGAAATGAATGAAACCGCATCTATTCTTAACAACCTATCTGAGCGTAGTTTAGTTTTA
>CAXBHA010000096.1:0-7475 GCA_963974955.1 uncultured Yeosuana sp.
AGAATCATTATATTTTCAGACTTATGACAAATTACGGACATTCAAAAATATTTTTAACAGTTCAAATAAAACAATCAAATAACAAGTGATGAACGATTAAGTTAATAAAGTACAATTTTATCCTTTTAATAATTAAATTTCATAACTTCACAGTTCTTGTTGTGAGTTTAAAGTATAAATAACATAATCATGAAAAATCTTTTGTTTCTTCTGTTTCTAGTATTAATTTTTAATTGCAAGCCTAAAACAGATAGTGATGATAATAATCTTGAAGTAAATCAAGCGACTATTGGAAAACATCTTGAACGCTTAGCTGCTAATGAATTTATGGGAAGAATGCCTTTTACAGCGGGTGATGTTAAAACAGTTACGTATTTAAAAGATGAATTTGAAAAGTTAGGCCTTAAACCCGGAAATGGAAATAGTTATTTTCAAGATGTTCCAATGATTGAAATCACTGGTTCAGTTTCTGATAAAATGATTATTTCAGGCTCAAAAGGAGATTTCAATTTATCTTATTTTGATGATTTTACAGCGTTAACTACAAAGGCAGAAGAAGACGTAAGTCTTGATAATTCTGAATTGGTTTTTGCTGGTTATGGTATTGTCGCACCTGAATATGGATGGAATGATTATGAAGGTATCGATTGGAAAGGAAAAACAGCAGTTGTATTAGTAAATGATCCAGGTTTTAAATCTGGAGATTCTACTTTATTTAAAGGCGATGCAATGACGTATTATGGTCGCTGGACTTATAAATATGAAGAAGCAGGACGCCAAGGTGCAGCAGGTATAATTATTATCCATGAAACCATTCCTGCGGCCTATGGATGGAATGTAATACAATCCAGTAATACTGGGTCCCAATTAAACCTTATTGGTAATGCGCCTGTTACAGATATTCAAGGCTGGATAACCCATGAGTCTGCAAATAAGTTGTTTGCGGCTTCAACCACTGAAATAGATGATTATAAAAAACTGGCAAGAAATAAGGGTTTTAAACCAATACCTCTAGGTTTAAAGGTATCTGTTAAAATAAAGAATACTATTAAACGTGATGTTTCAAAAAACGTCATTGCCATTTTGCCTGGAACAGATTTAAAAGATGAGTACATTATCTATTCAGCCCATTGGGATCACTTAGGAATAGGAAAACCAATAGATAACGATTCAATCTACAATGGCGCTAATGATAATGCTTCGGGTGTGGCCTGCCTCTTGTCTATTGCGGAAGCTTTTAAAAACAACAAACAACCTAAACGATCGGTTGTTTTTCTTGCTGTTACGGCCGAAGAACAGGGATTATTGGGGTCTGCATATTATTCTGAACACCCAATTTACGCACCACAAAAAACGATTGCTAATATTAATATGGATGGTCTTTTGAATCCAGGCAAAATGAGAGATTTTACTATTACTGGTTACGGACATTCTGAAATGGATGAATATGCTAAAACTGAAGCCGAAAAATTAGGGAGATATATAATTCCAGACCCTGAAGCAGAAAAAGGGTACTTTTTTAGATCAGATCATTTTAATTTTGCTAAAATAGGAATACCTGCTCTTTATGCTAAGGGAAGCTATGAAGGTTTTGATATTAGTATTGATAGTATTAAAAAATTTAATGATTATTATAGAGCACACAATTACCACCAACCATCAGATGAATATGATCCAAAAACTACAGATTTAAGTGGAGCACAATTTGATGCGCAACTTTTATTTAATGTTGGATATACCTTAGCAAATGAAGATTATTTCCCAAAGTGGTATAATACCAGTGAATTTAAATCGGCAAGGGAGAATAAATAATTGTTTTATTTAAAAAAGTAAAAATGCCTTGATTGCCTCAATTCGGCAATTTAAAAGATGTTGTTTATAATGGGATATTTCCATGCTTTCTTTGAGGACGATTAACTTCCTTATTCTCTAACATTGAAAAAGCTTTTATTAATTTTCGGCGAGTGTCTTTTGGTAAGATAACCTCGTCTATAAAACCGCGTCCAGCAGCACGATACGGATCGGCAAATTTATGAGCGTATTCTTTTTCTTTTTCTTTCCATTTAGCATTGGAGTCATCAGCTTCCTGGATTTCTTTTTTGAAAATAATTTCAGCCGCTCCTTTGGCACCCATGACTGCAATTTCGGCACTTGGCCACGCAAAATTTAAGTCGGCTCCAATATGCTTAGAGTTCATCACATCATAGGCGCCACCATATGCTTTTCTTGTAATAACTGTCACTCTTGGCACCGTTGCTTCACTTAATGCATAAAGTAGTTTAGCTCCATTGGCAATAATGCCGTTCCATTCTTGATCGGTTCCTGGTAAAAATCCTGGGACGTCAACCAATACAAGTAACGGAATATTAAAACAGTCACAAAAACGAGTAAACCGTGCTGCCTTTTTCGAACTGTTAACATCCAAAACGCCTGCTAAAAACATAGGTTGATTCGCAATAACACCAATACTTCTTCCAGCAATTCTTGCAAAACCCACTATAATATTTTCAGCATAATCTTTATGAATTTCATAAAAAGAATCGACATCAATTATTCCGTAAACAACCTCATGCATATCATAAGGCTTATTAGCATTATCTGGAACGATAATAGTTAAAACTTCTCTTACTTCATTTCCCAAAACGTATGGCAAAGGTTTTGGTATTTCTTTATTGCTTTGGGGTAAATAACTCAATAATCTTTTTACATCTTCTAAACATTCCACATCGTTGGCAGATGTTTTATGTGCTACTCCAGATTTAGAGGCATGTGTATAGGCGCCCCCTAATTCTTCGGAAGTTACAGTTTCATTTGTTACTGTTTTTACCACATTGGGTCCAGTAACAAACATATAACTCGTGTTTTCAACCATTAATGTAAAATCTGTCATGGCTGGCGAATACACGGCACCACCTGCACAAGGGCCCATAATTGCTGATATTTGAGGGATCACACCAGATGCCTGAACATTCCTGTAAAATATATCGGCATAACCTCCCAAAGAGCGAACACCTTCTTGAATTCTGGCACCACCAGAATCATTTAGACCAATAATTGGGGTTCCTATTTTTACAGCTAAATCCATGATTTTACAAATTTTTTCGGCGTGTGTTTCTGATAAGGCACCACCAAAAACCGTAAAATCTTGGGCATAAACATACACTGACCGGCCATTAACAGTGCCATAGCCAGTAACAACACCATCCCCAAAATAAAATTCGTTTTCCATGCCAAAATCAGTCGTTCTATGAGTCACCAAAATGCCAATTTCTTCGAACGATCCTTCATCCATTAAATAATCAATGCGTTCTCTTGCAGTTAATTTTTTCTTTTGATGTTGTTTGTCAATACGATTTTGTCCGCCACCTAAATGTGCTAAGGCAATACGTTCGTTTAGTTTGTTTATTTTTGAATCCATAATTTTTATTTAGCCACTAATTCACGAATGTTTTATAAATATCTCATAATCTTTTTTGATTGCTTATTCATTTTTGTTTACTGAACGCATATACTGAACACCGAACACTGTCTACTTAACAGATATTCGCACTAATTTTTGGTCTTCCATATATTTTTTCAGGGCAACCATCGCGGCTATTTTTTCTTCGAGTTGTGTTTGGTTTTTTAAAACTTCTGGTGAATAATAGTTTTTTACAAAATGTGTATCGAAATTACCAGATCGAAAAGCGTCATGCTCAAAGACATATTTCCCGAATGGCAGTGTGGTTTTTACACCTTCAATATGATACTTGTTGATGGCTTCGAGCATTAACTGAATGGCTTCTTCTCGTGTGTTTCCGTAGGTAATCAATTTTGAAAGCATGGGGTCGTAATAAATTGGAATGTCCATACCTTCTTCATAGCCGCTATCAACTCTAATGCCTTCACCAACAGGTAATTTGTAAACATCAAGATGTCCAACGCTTGGAAGGAAATCATTTAAAGGATCTTCAGCATATACCCGTAATTCCAACGCATGGCCGCGTATTTTTAAATCTTCTTGTTTCATATTTAGAGCTTCACCTCTTGCAATCCGTATTTGGAGTTCGACCAAATCAACCCCCGAAATAATTTCTGAAACAGGATGCTCCACTTGTAATCGGGTATTCATTTCCAAAAAATAGAAGTTATGATTGGCATCTAATAAGAATTCAACCGTTCCAGCCCCCAAGTAATCACATGATTTTGCTACCAAAATGGCCGCTTTTCCCATTTTAGCTCGTAATTCTGGGCTTAAAATGGAAGAAGGAGCTTCTTCAATTACTTTTTGATGGCGTCTTTGAATACTACATTCACGTTCAAAAAAATGTAAAATAGTACCATGGCTATCGGCCATAATCTGTATTTCAACATGCCTTGGAGAGGTCACATATTTTTCAATAAACACGGAACCATCTCCAAAAGCTGATGTGGCTTCACTGATGGCACGATTCATTTGAGATTCTAATTCGCTTTCTTTTTCAACAATACGCATGCCTTTTCCGCCGCCACCAGCCGAAGCTTTAATTAAAATAGGGTATCCTATTTCTTTTGCGATTTTTTTAGCTTTAATTGTATCAGTTATCGCTTCATCAATTCCCGGAACCATTGGGATGTTATAGTGCTTAACGGCTTCTTTGGCCGCGAGTTTGCTTCCCATCATTTTTATGGCTTTAGATCGTGGGCCAATAAATATGATATTGTTTTTCTCACACAATTCTGCAAAATCGGCATTTTCACTCAAAAATCCGTAACCAGGATGAATAGCATCTACCTGTAATTGTTTGGCAACTTCTATAATTTTATCATCTCGTAGATAGGATTGTTTGGAAGGTGGATCGCCAATGCAAACCGCTTCATCAGCAAATTTTACATGAGGGGCAGTTCTATCTGCAGTAGAATAAACAGCCACTGTTTTAATACCCATTTTTTGAGCCGTTTTCATAACTCTAATGGCAATCTCGCCTCGGTTAGCAACTAATATTTTTTTCATCTTATTCGAATTCAATTAATAAAGTATTTTTATCGACAGCATCACCTTTTTTTACTGAAATGGACTTAATGACTCCTTCTCGTGGAGAGGTTAAAATGTTTTCCATTTTCATTGCTTCCAAAATGAGTAATGGGTCATCTTCTTTAACTGACTGTCCAACTATTATAGAAATATCTAATATTAATCCAGGCATTGGGGCTTTAATAAAATCCACATGTTTTGCTGAACTTAAAGCAAATCCCATCTCTTTTATTAATACGTCTAAGTCATTAAAAATAGCCACTTTATAAGTCGTATTATTAATTTTTACATTATATGATTTCTGGTTGAAATTGGAACTTGTAATTTCTGCCATATACGAATTGTTATCATATAGAACATGATAGGTTGTTTCTGAAGTTTTTATAGCATCCAATAGAGAAAGATCTTGGGGTGAAATATCGAATTCTGAATCAGAATTTACGCGTACTTTAAAATTCATTGAATAGAAAGTTTTGTTGATATAAAGATAAAGATAATAACACAACCATCATAGATTATTATATCAAATGAGATTATGCCGTTGTCTTAGTAAAGAAAAGTTCTTTATATTTTAAAATGACTTCTGTTTTGGTGTTTTTATACGGCCTTACTTGATTAAATTACCCCAACAATTAAATAAATAAAAGTTCCTATCCACATGGAGCGAACAAAATCAATAAATGAAGGAATTACATTCATATAAAAAAAGGAGTTAGTTGCTTATTTGCATGATGCAATCCAATACAAACTGGTAATATGGTTTGTTACTTGCCACAAAATGGTTGTTTTCTCCAATTTGATTCAATAATTTCTTGAACGCTTTAAACGTCACTAATTTTAAGGCTTCAACTTCTCCTTTTTGGGGAATCAGTTTTTCTAATGGAACCTTTAATTCTGCTATATAGGTGTGATGGAATTCATTGTCTTTAATGCCATTTGCGTAGGATTGAAAACAATCAAAAACACCTATTTTTTGTAAATCATTGGGAGTTAGATGTAAACCTATTTCCTCTTTAACTTCTCGCAACGCCGCATGTATAATTAATTCGCCTGCATCTACATGGCCAGCAACCGACACATCCCATAGCAACGGACATATAGATTTAGAAGCAGCGCGTTGTGCTAATAATACACAACCATCTTTTGTATAAAGCCATATATGAGCCGTATTATGAAAATAGCCATTCGTGTGAATTTCGGATTTTAAGGCTTTTCTACCTGTTACTTCTCCGAGTTCAGTGACTATGTCGATATACTCATCATCCATAAATAGTTTATTTAATGGGGATTTCTATAAGATAGCTAAACCTTATTTATTACTTAAAATAACTAAACGTTTCCCCGTCTTTGATGTTTAATAACGATTCATAAATTAATTTAATCACATTTTCCACATCTTCTTTATGAACCATTTCAACCGTAGTATGCATGTATCGCAATGGTAAAGAAATGAGCGCCGAAGCAACACCGCCATTGCTATACGCAAACGCATCGGTATCTGTTCCTGTTGCACGCGATAAGGCATTGCGTTGAAACGGGATTTTATTGGTGTCAGCAGTATCGGTAATTAAATCACGTAGTTTTTGTTGTACTGCAGGTGCATAAGCGATTACTGGGCCTTTACCCATTTCTAAATCACCTTGCACTTTCTTTTCAATCATTGGGGTTGTTGTATCATGAGTTACGTCGGTCACAATAGCAACATTTGGTTTAATGTTTTGCGTAATCATTTCGGCGCCACGTAGACCTATCTCTTCTTGTACGGAATTTACAACATAGAGTCCGAAAGGCAAGGTTTTTTTATTTTCTTTAAGTAATCTGGCAACTTCGGCTATCATAAATCCGCCCATTCGATTATCTAAAGCGCGACAAACAAATTTATCACCGTTTAAAATGTGAAATTCATCAGGATAGGTAATCACACAGCCCACATGAACACCTGATTTTTCAACATCTGCTTTTGTTTTACAACCACAATCGATAAAAATATTCTCTGGTTTTGGAGTTTCTTCTTTGGCTTTATCTCTGGTATGGATAGCTGGCCAACCAAATACGCCTTTTACGATGCCTTTTTTAGTGTGAATATTAACAACTTTACTGGGTGCAATTTGATGATCGCTACCACCATTCCGTATCACATAAATTAATCCGTTGTCCGAAATATAATTGACGTACCATGAAATTTCATCGGCATGTCCTTCAATAACAACTTTGTATTTAGCTTTTGGATTAATAACCCCAACCGCTGTTCCATAGGTATCGGTAATAAACTCATCGACGTAAGGTTTTAGGTAATCCATCCATAATTTTTGACCTGTCCATTCGTAGCCTGTTGGCGCCGCATTATTTAAATAGGATTCTAAGAAAGTCATCGACTTTTTATTCAATATTGATTTTTTTGACATAGGAATTGTTTTAATTAGGCCCCTTTCAATGAGCTGTTTTTTCTCAAGGGATTTATCATGTAAAAATAAGAGGATTT
>CAXBHA010000097.1:0-7458 GCA_963974955.1 uncultured Yeosuana sp.
GGAATGACAAAATCATTATGTTTTCAGACTTATGACAAATTACGGACATTCAATTTATTTAACCTGATTGCAATGATATAACTATAACGCTACGAATATATTGTTTCATTGGAGACGCTTCTATGTCTTGAGTGTTCTACTTGACATATATTTTAAGACAGCCTCTTTTATTTGTGCAATTTTAATTGAATACGCTTTCGTGCAATATCGACCTCCAATACTTTTACTATGATTTGTTGATGCAAACTTACATATTCACTGACATCACTTACAAAACTATCGGACAGATTTGAAACATGTATTAATCCGCTTTCTTTAATACCAACATCCACAAAGCAACCAAAATTGGTAATGTTGTTTACAATTCCAGGAAGTAATTGTCCTTCGCGAAGGTCCTGAATGGTTTTAATGTTTTGATTAAATGTAAATACCTTAGCTTGCTCGCGAATATCAAGTCCGGGTTTTTCCAATTCTTTAATAATATCTTGAAGTGTAGGTAATCCCACAAAATCTGTACAATACGCTTTTAAATTTATTTTTTGAAGTAATGCGGCATTACCTATTAATTCTTCAACGGTTTTACCCATATCTTTCGCCATATTTTCAACAATAACATAACTTTCCGGATGTACCGCCGAATTATCCAATGGGTTTTTAGCTTCACTAATTCGTAAGAAAGCAGCACCTTGTTCAAAGGCTTTATCACCCAAACGTGAAACGTTCTTAACTTCTTGTCGCGATTTAAATGCACCATTTTTATTTCTGTAATCAAAAATATTTTCAGCGAGTTTTGGTCCAATTCCAGAAACATAACTTAATAAGGGTTTGCTCGCCGTGTTGATATTAACACCGACAGCATTTACGCAATTTTCAACCACCATATCTAATGATTTTTGGAGTTTGGCTTGATCTACATCGTGCTGGTATTGCCCAACCCCAATAGATTTTGCATCAATTTTAACCAATTCGGCCAATGGGTCTTGCAAGCGTCTTCCTATGGATACTGACCCTCTCACGGTTACATCATAATCTGGAAACTCTTCTCTCGCTATTTTTGATGCTGAGTAGATGCTAGCACCTGCTTCACTAACCACAAATACCTGCACATCATTTTTAAAATAAACTTTACGTATTAAAGCCTCCGTTTCACGTGAAGCAGTTCCATTCCCAATAGCTATGGCTTCAATTTTATAAGCATCTGCTAACGAACTTATTTTTTTCATAGCTCCATTAGCATCACTTTTTGGTGGATGTGGATAAATAGTTTCGTTATATTTTAATTGTCCTTGCGCATCTAAACACACTACTTTACAACCCGACCTAAATCCTGGATCAATTGCTAGCACTCTTTTTTCGCCAATAGGTGATCCCAACAACAATTGTTTTAAGTTTTTTGCAAACACACTAATCGCAGACTCATCTGCTTTTTCTTTAGCCTTTTGGAGCGCTTCATTTGATAATGACGGAAACACTAATCGTTTGTATGCGTCATGAACTGCCAATTTAATTTGATCTGCACATGCATTATTTGAACGAATTATTCTGTCTTCAATTTTTTTTATTGCTTTCTCATCATCAATCTCGATTTTTACCTTGATAAATCCCTCATTTTCGGCTCTTAAAATAGCTAAAAGCCGATGAGATGGAATTCTACTTAAAGATTCTGACCAATCAAAATAATCTCTGAATTTTTGGGCAGTTTCATCATGTGTTTTCAATTTAACGACTTTAGTAGAAATAACAGCAAACCGTTCCAATTGTTGACGGATATTGTTCCTGATATCAATGCGTTCATTTATCCATTCAGATATGATGTGCCTTGCCCCTTCTAACGCATCTTCAACTGATTTGATATCGCCTTTTACGTATTTATATGCTATACTATCTACATCATTTGCATTTTGACTCATGATGATTTTCGCCAAAGGCTCCAGCCCATTTTTTCTAGCTGTTTCAGCTTTTGTTTTTCTGCTTTTTTTAAATGGTAAGTACAAATCTTCAAGGGAGGTTAAATCTTGAATGGAATTTATTTTATCTTGTAATTCAGTAGTTAATACATCCTGTTCTTCAAGGGCTTTCACAATAGTGACCTTGCGTTTTTCTAAAGACTCAAATTGTTCTTTATATTTTACGATATCACCTATTTGAACTTCATCTAAATTCCCGGTTCGTTCCTTTCTGTATCGTGAAATAAAGGGAATTGTACAATCTTCGTTGAGTAATTGTACTGTGTTTTTAACTGAAGAATCAGGAAGTTGGGTTTTGGAGATAATGTATTCTATCATTAAATTTTATTTTGGAGAAATTAAAAGTTAAGATAAATATTATAAATCCAAGCTTAATTGTTTCTCAATTAATGGGTAAAATATTCCTATTATAACAAATGGATTTGTTGCTCTTCTTCTGTGCCACTGCATTGTAGTTCCTAAAAAGAGATAGATATCATTTTTTGTAGAGAATATATCTAAATATTTTTCCTTTACTAATTTGATAGCTTTTTTTTCATTTCCAGTTCTTCTTAAACAGTTTTTATATAACTCGAAAATTTCCCAATCTTCAATCATTAATTTACTTGAAACCCCTTCATCATCTTCAAATACATAATAGAATTTATAGGGGATTTTTGGAATAAGCTTTTCTGGGTCACTATCAATTTCAGCAAATAAATCGGTTTGTTTTCTTAATTCCTTCCATTCATCTTTCCATTCTCTGCCGTCTTCTTCTACAATAAAATCAACAATTTTAGAAGGTTTAAAAGCGGCTAATGATAAATTTTTTGGTTTTTGTGAATCTTGAATTAGTTTAGCCTTATTAAAGTAAACATTATTTAAACAGAATTTTTTACGTTCTTTCCAATAGTCTTTTGTGTCTAGAGTATCTAGAATTTTAATTTCATAATTGTTTGGAGAATGACTTTCAGGCCTAAAATCATCGGTTCTTTCTTTTACATCCAATTCTATCCAAGTATATTTTTTAAAACCTGTATCTTTTTTTACTTCGTTCAAAAAGCTTAAAGGAATAGGATAGATTCTAATCCAAGAACCGTCTTCTAGAATTCCTGCGGTACAAACCAATTCATCGTAACTTCTTGAGGGAAGAGGATAGGTTGTTACCGTAATTAGTATTTTTTTTAAAGCCATAAATTACAAATGCTCAACTTTGTATTTAAATTCTTTAAAATTAGAAATTGCTATTGCTAAATGAGTTCTATGACATTGGCATTTATCAGCTTCAAAACAAGTTAATGCAATTCGTTTATTTTTCTTTAACAAATCTAGAATCTGCTTTTGATAACCCTTAGTTTGCGATAAATTTTTGGATATATAATCTTTAAATAATATATCGTAATCGTTTTGAGTATTTAATTCTTGTCGTTTATCAGAATCAATGCCAACTTCAGGAATATGTACATATTTTATACCAACTCCTTCACATGCATTTTTAAGTTGACTTTTACTAAATCCATACTTCATACTTAATGCATTCTTTCTAACATCACACAAAAGTTTAATGTTGTTTTTTATAAGCTTATTTAAATAATATTCGAGAGAAATCCCCTCATAACCAATAGTGAATAGCATTACATCCTCTTCAAAAGATCTAAATTTATCTAAATTTATTAATTCTTCATTTGAAAGGTATTTCTCTGCAATTATACTATTAATAGCATAATAAGGATATCGCTTATAAGTTAAATCTATTAAGTCGTCGTTGGTTTTATTTTTATAAATTATTGCAAAGTCAGATATAATTTTTTTATCCTCTTTATCTAGTTGGGTTAAATAATTAGTGTCATCTAATTTTTTCCATGATTTTGAAGATTCTGAAACTATTCCATACTTTTTAAGCGTATTTAAATCAGCGTTAGCTTGAAAAGAAAAACAACCAAACTTATACGGCACAAAATCATAAGTTTTTTTCTTTGTCTTATACCTACTGTGTAGAAATAATAGTTTTTGAACCTGGATTTTATCAAGCTCATTATTAAATACTTGTAAAAGCGACAATGCTATTTTTCTTCTATAATACATTAACCAAATATAAGTATTTCTAAATTATCCGCAACATCCTTATGAAAGTTGCTTCATTTAACAAAAAAATCTCGTTTTCAAAGTAACATTGAAAACGAGATTTATACAAGTATTATCTTATTTTTTAATTCCCGGCTTGTGTTTTAGCGTCTTGTATCATTTTTTCGTTTGGCAGAATGGCAATATTTACACGTCTGTTTTTAGCACGTCCTTCTGCCGTATTATTATCATGAAGCGGTTGTGTTTCACCAAACCAGTTGGTTGTTAAACGCGATTGACTTATTCCTTTGTCTATTAAATAGTGTGTAACCGCATTAGCTCTGTTTTTAGAAAGTGTCATATTATAATCGTCTGCCCCAACACTATCAGTATGCCCAACAACCAATAAATTGGTGTCTGGGTATTCTTTAAAAACGCCAATTAGTTTATTTAATGTGGTTTGCGATGCTACGTTAATAGTGTATTTATTTGTGTCAAAATAAACCCCACTGCTTTCATCAAACGTAACAACAATACCATCATCAACACGTTCTACTTGTGCACCTGGTATTTCTTCTTCAATTTTTTGAGCCTGTTTGTCCATTTTATTTCCAATTAATATTCCGGCTCCGCCGCCAACTACACCGCCAATAACAGCTCCTATTTCTCCATTCCCACCTTTACCAATATTATTGCCAAGGATAGCTCCTAAAATGGCGCCTCCTGTAGCCCCAATAACAGCACCTTTTTGCTTGTTGTTCGCATTTTGTACCGATTTACAATTGGTTAAACCAATGGATAAAACGATTGTAAAAAGTAAAATCCCTATTTTATTTAAAATTGTTTTCATCTGTATTATTTATTTTATAGTCTATAACTTTAAGAATAATTATTTTAACTGCTTATTAAAACTCATAGTAATTGCGAATGGTTTTCCATCAACTGAAACGGTTTGTTTCCATTGCATCATTGTATCTGATAATGAGGTTAAACTTAACCTAAACCCTTGATTGGTTTCCGATTTTTGTTTTTCATTCGTTGGCTTTAATAGAAAATCATAAAGTCCCGTTTTAGTATCAATTTCTTGAATTGCAAAGACAAAATTTCGTGATCCAGTAGAGCAACTTGTATCATTAATAGAATAGGTTCCTGTATTATTGTTAGGAATAAATTGCCAAGTACTGCCTTCAAAACAGTCTTTTGATGTATCGTTTAATAAGGTTACATTATACTTTCCTGCTGTACTATATGTTATAGAGCTTAAAGTCCAATCACCTTTAATGACTTTTTTAGATTCTCTAACGGTTTTAGAGGTTCCGCAGGATAATATCGTTAAAAAAACGAAAATGCTAAATACTATATTTTTCATAATTTGAATAGTTAATTAATTTAAAACAAAATTAAGCAGAAATATATTTGATAATTTACAACATTAACTTTTTATGTTATATAATTTATAGATTGTGAATTATGTCGAAGAAAACACCTTATCTGCAAACCATTGGCGAAGCGAAGTTCTTTATGATTGTCTTTGAAATAAGGCATAAATATAGGGGCGTTCTCCTCCAGAGGGATTTATAAACGTGTGATTAAATGTTTCTATCAATTTAAAACCTGAACCTATTAGATCTTGAAGCATCTCTGTATTATAACGTTGCAAATCCAATCCTGAGCATTTCGGAGCGCCATCTAAAGAAAATACAGCAATAATGACAAAGCCATTTTTTGACACAATTTTTTGAATTAAATTAAAATAGGCTTTTTGCTCATCCGTCTTTAAAAAAAAATGTAGCACAGCGCGATCGACCCATAAATCTACATTCTGAAGTTGATTTAATTGTTTTGGATTTGTTAAATCGTCTGTAATGCAAGTTAGATTGTAATTGTATGCTCTTTTAATGCGTTCTTTTAACTTTTTTAAAGCAACCTCACTTAAATCGTTTGCAATAATATTCGTGTAACCATCTTTTAAAAGTGCATCAATTAATGTAGTGGTTCCTGCACCAACACTTAAAATGGACGCCCCTTTTTTTAAATTACACTTAGTTATGAGCTGCATGGTCTCTATTGGATTATCTTCAAACCAACCCAATTGCTCATCTTCCCAGTTATAAGCCGCGTTCCAGTGTTGTGTTAAGTTTAGATCATTGTCCATAAATTATAAGATATAAACATCTATTCAAACAAAGTTTTTAGAATAAAAACAATTAAACCGCTATATTTTTTTTAAATAAATCGTAACAAGGGCATTTTTCGCAACGTTTATTTTTGCTTTTTTTATAATTTTTACAGCAACTCGTTTTTACATCGTTAGAAGATATCACTCCTAACTTAATGAGTTTTTTTATGGTCTTTTTTTGTTTTTTCTTGCCCAAGGGGAATATTAATTAGACTATGGTAAGTAAAAATATTATTATTAATTATTGGCCGTTGGAGCAGCTACGGTAGTTATGTTAAGCTGTTCTATGTCCCTGTCAAATAAATATAAGCCTCCTTTATCGTCTCCAATAAGATTGATCTTATCTAAAATAGTACGCGCCACTGCTTCTTCTTCAATTTGTTCTGCCACGTACCACTGCAAAAAGTTATGCGTTGCGTAATCTCTTTCTTCTAAAGTTACATGCACTAATTCATTGATACTTTGAGAAACAAACACCTCATGTGCAAGAAGCTCCTCAAACATTTCTTTAAAAGATACAAACGTAACATGTGGCGCGTCAAGTTCAGATATTTGGGCATGACCGCCACGTTCGTTCACAAACTTAACTAACTTGAGCATATGGTCTCTTTCTTCTTGAGATTGGGTAAACATAAAACCGGCCACGCCTTCTAAACCTTTAACCTCGGCCCAACAAGCCATTGCTAAGTAAATTTGTGAAGATTCTGCTTCTATTTTAATTTGATTGTTAAGTGCCTTTTCAATATTTTTTGATAACATAATTTTAGTTTTTTGTAAAGTTAATAAATTATTAACTTATTTGTAAACCATTATTGATATTTGAATCATCTGGATTTACAAATACCAATTTACCTTCAGCATTCTCGGTCATTAATATCATGCCTTGACTTTCAACACCTCGTAAATCTCTTGGAGCAAGATTTACCAAAACGGTAACGTGTTTACCTACTACTTCTTCGGGTGTAAAACTTTCTGCAATACCCGATACAATAGTCCGCACATCAATTCCTGTATCAACTTTTAAAACCAATAACTTTTTAGCTTTTGGCATTTTTTCAGCTTCTAAAATAGTGCCAACACGTATATCTAGTTTTGTGAAATCATCAAAGGTGATAGTTTGTTTTTGAGGCTCCACTGTTTTATTGGCGGCTTCATTACCTTTTTTGCTTGCTATTAATGTGTCTATTTGCTTTTGAATAGTATTATCTTCGATTTTAGAAAACAATAATTCTGCCTCACCTATTTGATGCCCTACTGGGATTAAAATTT
>CAXBHA010000098.1:0-7433 GCA_963974955.1 uncultured Yeosuana sp.
ATACAAAAACCTTGTCTTTTTTACAAGCTGTTTTTACGGCTTTATGGATGTTAACACAATGATTATAAGTTGATTAATCTATTTTTAAGGCTCGACTAAATAAACAAAAAAGCTGAAGTTTTAAATTCAGCTTTTTTATTGGTGGTTAAAAAGGTTGATTATTGTTTTCTTATACTGCCAGAAGGTCCATTGTTTTTATTGATTTTTTCCGGATTACCGTAATATTTTATGTCGCCGCCACTGTTTGCATCGGCGGTCAATTCTTTAACAGTATTTACAGTGATGTCTGCACCACTTGAAGCTTTTACGCGGCTAGATTCTGCAATTAAATCACCCGCATTGATATCACTGCCACTTGACGCTTCTGCCACAAGTTTTTGGGTACTGCCCGATAGTTTTAAATCGCTACCACTACTAGAATGACATTCGAATTCGGTGGTGTTAACCTTAAGTGTCATGTCGCTTCCGCTAGACGTATTTAATTCCAAATGATCGGTTGTAATTGTATTTGTTATAGCAACATCACTTCCACTTGATGATGATATTTTAGATAGGGTTTTAAAGTTTACCATAATTTTTTTTGATTTAGCATAGCCTATATTTTTATCAGAATAAATACGTAAAACGTTACCCTTTACTTCTGTTTTGATAATCTCGTGCAAATTTTCATCGGCTTCAATAACAATGCTCTCGTCATTGGATTGTGTTAAATACACGTCAAGTCCTTGGCTTGCTTCTATTGCAGTAAATGATGCATTTAATGTTCTGTCTTCTAGTTGTACGTTACCATTTCCTCGCACACCTCCAAAATTCATATCGAAATTACAAGAGACTAGTAATAAACTTAATAGGAAGGTTACCAAAATTTTAATTAGTGTTGTCATGATTGTTGGTTTTTTTGATTAATTAATAAGTCAAATATCTAAATAGTTTGGGTTAAATTGCAACTTAAATATCTGAGTTGTTGATTTTTATAGATGAATTGTTTAATTAATTGTTTTCCGTTTTTATCTTGATACCATTAGCATCAATATTTACTTTAACTTCAGGGCTGTTTGCTTTTAATCCTTTATTATTAATTTGCAAACTGCTACTATCTACTTTTACCGCTATACCATCTTTATTAATTATAATACCATCATCTTTATGATGAATATCAACCTCGATGTTATCAGGACAATCTAAGCATTCCACAGCATCAGCTATTATTTTAAGGAACTGATTTGCATGTTTGGAAGAGACAATGTTGTCATCATACGTGCGATAGTTTAAAAACGATTTTGTGTTGTTGTTAAAATTTGCAATAATGCCCTCTGGTAAGTACAATAGAACCTCAACTTCCTGATCACTAAATTTGTTTTTTACTTCAGTCGTCAAATAATGGTCTAATAAAATTTCATTTCCTTTTATGGTGTACTTATAATCTATGTTTTTTGCTCGGTCAATGGCATTATCATAGTTTCTTCCATCGGCAGATTTTGCGATACTTAAAGTAGCCAGTGAATCGGTAGTTGATTTTACTATAATATCAATATCTGAAGAGTAAATAATTTTCTCTCCTTTTTCATTATTAGCAAACTTAAAGGATTGATGATGTCTACGGGATCCACCATAATCATTATTGTTAACCATTTTAATTTTCAGGGTGTCATTTGGAGCAATATAAAACTCTTGTTTTTCAATGACGCGCTCATTAAAGGCATGCTCACTGGCTTGTTGTATTCCAATGATAATGAGTCCTATAATTGATAAAACCCAAATGCCAAACAGAGTAAACTTTGCTATATTTCCAATGGACTTCAGATTGTTCACCAATATTTTCAATCCTAAATAGAAAAGGAAAAAGAAAGGAATTCCAACGGTGAAAAAAGCTAAAAGGGAAACTAACCATAAAGGTGTATTTCCGGCGTTAGCCATATCTACCAAATCTAATCCTGGAATATGTATAATATTGGTTACTCCCAAAGAAAAAAGACCGATTATTAAAGCTATCAAAGCAGAGGCGCCAGTAATCATTAAAATGATACCAACAAACTTTGCGAACACTGTAAAAAAGAACATAATAACGTCCCCTAAAGCATCAAAAAACGTTTTTGAGCTGGACTTTATGTTATTTCCTTGCTTTTTTAAATCTACCTTTTTTGCAACATTCGACACATTTTTTGCCGCACCAGAAACTGATTCAGAGACATTTTTTGCTACGTCCGACACGGTTTCAGATACACTTTCAAACCCGTCTTTAATTTTTTTTTCTATGTTACTTATGTTTACCGGCTCACCTGTCATGGTAAGTTTATCGGCAGTTGTTATGGCTTCTGGGACTAATACCCAGAACAATATATATATAAATATAAATGTTCCGCCTGACCCAATTGCTAATAATATCCAGATTAATCGAAGCCAAACGGCATCTATTCCCAAGTAATGACCTAATCCAGAAGCTACTCCGCCAATATAAGAGTTGCCAGTATCTCTAAACAGTTTTTTAGAAGGTGCTGATTTTGATTTATAAGCGGGTTGTGGTTCGTCCTCAAAAATTTCGTCATCAACTAAATAATCTTCTGGTTGACCCATAATTGAGATAACGTCTTCCACTTCTTTATTGCCAATAACTTGTTTGTCATTTTTAACCCGCTCACTAAATAGTTCGGCAATACGAGCTTCAATATCTGCAATAATTTCAGAACGTCCTTGAGAGTCCGTGAATGACCGTTTTATAGCCTCAAGATAGCGCTGTAATTTTAAGTACGCATCTTCATCTATATGAAAAAATATACCTGCTAAATTTATGTTGACTGTTTTATTCATTTTTTTGTTGATTTTTTTCTGGTTACTAGGTTAACGGCGTTTTGTAATTCGCTCCAAGTGGTGTTTAATTCTTTTAAAAATAATTTTCCGGTTTCTGTTAAACCATAATATTTTCTTGGCGGTCCCGAGGTGGATTCTTCCCATCTGTAATTAAGGAGGCCTGCATTTTTAAGTCTTGTAAGTAGCGGATAAATGGTTCCTTCTACAACAAGCAGTTTAGCGTCTTTGAGGGTGTCCAAAATCTCTGCTACATATGCATCTTCATCTTTTAAGACCGAGAGTATACAGTATTCTAATACACCTTTGCGCATTTGTGCTTTTGTGTTTTCTATTTTCATAAGGCGTTGATATTGTTTTTTAAAGATCTTATGCAGTTCGCATTTAAGACATTTAGATTGATTGATAATTTTAACAATGCTCGTGTCATGTTCTAAAGCGTTTAAATATTGTGAAACTGTTCATTTTTTGATTGATTGATGATACTGAAACAAGTTCAGCACAGGTTGATTATTTGATGAAATTAATGGTTAACGGATATTGATATAATTCGCCATCTCTGGCTTTTAAACTTGCTTTAACTATAAATACTAATTCTAAAATAAACCCTAATATGGCTATTGCTCCTAAGGCACCACCTATATAAAGTAGAGGTGAAGCTTTACCAATGTTAAAATGAAAATCATGAAATCCATGAAAATCAACAAAGTCAAAACCATTAAAAATGTTAAAAACGAAAAATGGAATACTAATAGTTCCTAAGATAATAGCATAAAGTAATATGCTTATTTGAAAGTTTATAGCTTGTTTTCCATGAGCGTCGATAAATTCCGATTTTTCTTTATTACTTATCCACAGAATAAGCGGTCCAATAAAATTTCCAAAGGGAATAATAAACCTACTAAAAGTTGATAAGTGAATAAAAGTGGCAATGTTTTTTTGATGGCTGTCTAACATGATTTTAAAAGTATATAATAATATCCTATGCAAATATATATCTAAAAGAAGGTATTATGTAACGCATAGTACTAAAATTTAACAAAAATTTAACAAATTGACATATCAACTATTTTCAATATTTTTGATAAAATATAATTTATTATGAAGTTAACGGCCAGTAAAATAAACGCTTTCAACTTTTTTAAACTACCATCGGTTTTTTTTACTGGAGTTAGAGTTAGGTCTATTAATAATGAGGCTTGCACAGTAACAGTTAAACATCGTTGGATTAATCAAAATCCTTTTAAATCCATGTTTTGGGCGGTACAAGGAATGGCCGCCGAATTAACTACTGGTGCTTTGGTAATGGCAAAGATTGGAGAAAGTGGTAAAAAAATTTCAATGCTAGTAGCCAACAATAATGCAAACTTTTCTAAAAAAGCTACTGGTAAAATTACTTTTGAATGTCATGACGGGGCAAAAATTGATGCAGCTCTGTTAAAAGCTATTGAAACAGGAGAAGGACAAACTATTTGGATGCAATCGGTTGGCGTAAATGAAGAAGCTATTGTGGTTTCTACTTTTAATTTTGAATGGAGCATTAAAGTAAAACATTAAATTTTTTTAGTGTAACAAAATCATCAACAATTCAACAAATAAACAGATTAACAAATAAACCTTAAACAATGACAGCACACGAAATTGACTATAAGCTTTACGGAGAAGAATTGCAATATGTTGAAATAGAACTTGATCCACAAGAAGGCGTTGTTGCCGAAGCAGGAAGTTTTATGATGATGGACGATGGAATTAAAATGGAAACGATTTTTGGGGATGGATCCGGAAAAAACCAAGGGTTTTTAGGCTCTATTTTAGGAGCAGGAAAACGCATACTTACCGGAGAGAGTATATTTATGACGGCTTTTTATAATGCTGTTGCAGGGAAACGAAAAGTGTCTTTTGCGTCTCCTTATCCTGGAAAGATAATCCCGATTGATTTAACGGAGTTTGGAGGTAAATTTATTTGTCAGAAAGATGCGTTTCTATGCGCTGCAAAAGGAGTGAGTATTGGGATAGAATTTAGTAAGCGTTTAGGACGAGGACTATTTGGAGGGGAAGGTTTTATTATGCAAAAATTAGAAGGTGATGGTATGGCATTTGTGCACGCAGGAGGAACCATGGCGAAAAAGGTGTTACAAGCTGGGGAAACTTTACGTGTTGATACAGGATGCATTGTTGGATTTACTCAAAATGTTGATTATGATATTGAATTTATAGGAGGCATTAAAAACACCATCTTTGGAGGCGAAGGATTGTTTTTTGCTAAACTTCAAGGGCCTGGAACGGTTTTTATACAATCGTTACCATTTAGTAGATTAGCAGGTCGCGTTTTAGCCTCTGCACCTCAAGGAGGAGGTAAGCAAAAAGGCGAAGGCAGTATACTTGGGGGAATTGGAGATTTACTGGATGGAGATAACAGATTTTAAATGTTAATTAATTTAAAAATTCCATAAACCTATTTGTTTTTTTTGCTATTTTTATTGAGTGTAAACTTTTATAAACTTGCCTATTGAACATTTTTACTTTTATTATTTTTTTTAACCAAAAACCTTAAAGTGGAATTATGGCAAGAGCAATGTTAGAGTACACGAAAACGATCCTTCATAAAGTCAGTTTTGATGTGTCGTTGTTTTGCAGAGAAGTACAAAAGGCATTAACACGTTTATTGCCTTATGAGATTGAAGAGATTAAATTGTTTATTCTTTCTTTAGTACAGCAAAACCCAGAATTGAATCAATGTTTAATCTATTTAAAATCATAAAAAGGAGGCTGTCTTAAAAGTGTCATTCTGAATAAAAATGAAGAATCCATTGAAAATCAAATCATTGATAATTAGGTAAATAAGATTTTTCGACTACGCTCAAAATGACAATCAAAACACTTTTAAGACAGCCTCTTTTAATTTTTAGTATGATTTTATTTAAGTAAAGGACTAATTATTTCAACATTTTGAAATGCAATGGCACCTCTAATAATGCCAGATATTACACTGTGTAACGCATCAATAATTTGCATTTTCAATTCACTTTTATTATAAATAATACCTACTTCTCTTGCTGGGGTTGGCTCTTCAAAATAATGAAGGTTTGCTTTTTCGTGTTCCTTAATATCAAGTGTGTGAAGAAAAGGCAATAAAGTCATTCCTAATCCTTCGTTTGATAATTTAATGAGCGTTTCAATACTGCCACTTTCAATTTGAAATTTATCATCGGTGTGATCTTTAAAGGCTTTGCAAAGGTTTATAACACCATCTCTAAAGCAATGCCCATCCTCTAAAAGGAGCATATCATTGATATCCAAATCCGACACAGAAATTTTGTTGTTATGATGTAATCTATGTCCGTTTGGAATATAACTTACAAACGGTTCATAATACAGCACCCGTTCTTTTATGGTTTCTTGCTCTAAGGGCGTTGCAACAATGGCTGCATCCAAATGGCCATCTGTAATTTTTGAAATAATTTCTTCAGTGGTAAGCTCTTCTATTTTAAGCTTTACCTTGGGATGCTTTTTAATAAACAATTTTAAAAACATTGGCAATAGTGTTGGCATGATGGTAGGAATAATGCCCAATTTAAATTCGCCCCCGATAAATCCTTTTTGTTGATCGACAATATCTTGAATTCTGTTGGATTCGTTAACAATATTTCTTGCCTGATTAACAATTTTTCTACCAACAACGGTAAGCTCAATGGGTTTTTTTGTGCGATCAAAAATCTGAACATCAAGTTGATCTTCAAGTTTTTGAATTTGCATGCTTAATGTTGGTTGTGTTACAAAACATTTTTCAGCGGCTTTTGTAAAATTTTGTTGTTCTGCCACTGCTAAAACATAAGATAATTGCGTAATAGTCATTTGTATTGATTTAGACTATAAAAATATAAAAAGTATCAATAAAATTTATGATAAAGGGTGTTAATAATAGATTAAATTCGTAGTGAATAAAAAAACAATACAAAATGAAACTTAATAGTCTAGGATTAGACCAAGAAAAAACTAAAGATTTGGCCAATGATTTAAATAAGCTCTTAGCAAATTTTCAAACGTATTACCAAAATTTAAGAGGTATTCATTGGAATATTAAAGGGAAAGGATTCTTTGATTTACATGTGAAATTTGAAGAATTGTATACAGATGCGAACATGAAAGTTGATTTAATTGCAGAACGTATATTAACTTTAGGAATAACGCCATTACATACCTTTGAAGATTACAAATCAAATTCAAATGTCCCCATTGGAAAAAATATTTCAAAGGATGATTTAGCCGTTCGTTTAATTGTTGATTCTTTATCTGAATTACTAAAAATTGAACGTCAAATTCTAGATAAATCCAGTAAAGCTAATGATGAAGGCACAAATTCTATGATGAGTGATTTTATCACCGAGCAAGAAAAAACTATTTGGATGATGAAGGCTTGGTTAAGCGAAGCGATTTAATACCTTTTAATAAGGGTTATGGGGCGTTTGAGAAAAAGTGTAACTAAAAATTGATCTTAACAAATTGAAAATAAACTTATGAATGAAAAATTTGCCAAAATCTTTTTGCGAATTGCAATTTCATTCGGATTTATATCCGCAGTTGCTGACAGATTTGGAATGTGGAGTAAAGAAGTTTCAGCTTGGGGA
>CAXBHA010000099.1:0-7433 GCA_963974955.1 uncultured Yeosuana sp.
TCTCCATCTGAATTGAACCTAGAAATTGTAGTCCTATACAATCCCATTATATCCTCATGGTAGTAATTACTGTTCAAAGGAAGGAGTGAACTGGCGACTTTATGATTTATAATATTGTTTTCTAATGTTGCTTTTAATAAAATAGGGATATACTTATTTAAACTAATGACATCTCGGTGGTGCCAACGGCAAACTGTCGAAAACACGGATGCAGGATCTAGATTGAAAATACCTTTTATTCCTTCTCCGTATGGAAAATGTTTTTTATCATAATAGCTGAGTTTTTCATCCGCATATTCCAAAAATTGTGCTAATCTATAGGACATTTGAGGATTACTTTGAGTAATTCCCATTTCACTTAATTCTGAAACACATCTAATCTGATAAAATGCTTCATAGTCTACATCTGAGACTGCTTCAATTGCCTTATCAAAATAATATTTTCCAGTTTCCCTATCAATTTTAGAGCCTTTTATTGAGCACTTAATATATAGTTCAGTTGTTTCGGAAGCAGATATCTTGCTCTCGCTAATAAAACTATCTATTTCATTGAGCAGCTTAAGACATAGAGTATGTTTATCCCTTCGATTGATTAATTTCTCCAAAGCTATCAATCTAATCGAGATGCGATTCGAAGTTTTGTTTGAGAATGAATCCAGTATCAAATCAACTTGATCATCGGAAAACTTATTTAACATTAAAACCTCAATAGCTATGGAAGCCAAAAAGTTAAGTTGATCATTTGCCCAATGGGAATAATATCTTAAATCCCAATCGTCTTTAATGTTTTTACAAACAAGCTCAAATTTGGGTGTAAAATCTTTTTCATTTAACCTTGAAGTCAATCTATCAGCCCTTAATTTATAAATAGGCACAGCATGTTTAAAGAATCTTTTAAATTCCCTTTTCTCGTCAGCAAGACTCCTCCTCTTCTTTGGATCTTTCAATTTTTCAGCTTCTATATATTTCTTAGGATAAATATCCTCTACAGTCATTTCTCTACTATTGATTGACTGTATTAACGTTTCTGCCTTAAGACTCAAATGCATTTCCAGTTCTGAGGACTTATCAAAATTGTTGCTGGAAAAATGCGGCACCCTAGTTGGTAAACTATATACTATTTTACTAAGGACCGCAAGGATTTCCTTTTTTGAGAAAAGATTTTGAAAAACCAATACTTCAATGAAATCAATAATAAGAAGGTAAAATGAGTTGTTATACTTCTCTTTACCAGAAATGACTTTGGATAAGTATTCTATAATTTGTTTGAAATTAAAACTATCCGTATTAAAATTGGCCTTGAACAATTTATTAATCAAAAAAACCTGTACTAATATGGGGAGTTTCAAATCTGTTAACCAACCTTTTACCTGATTGCTTGACGAGCGAAGCAAAACATTATCTACAAAGTAATTTCCAGCGGTATAGCGTACACTTTTTGGTTTCCAACGAGAAATGGACAGATAAGACTTATATGGTCCTAGTAATCTTAGTATTGCTTCTGTTTCAAATGCAATATCCAAACTGCTAATAGGATATCTATCCAAGTTTTCATCATTCCTGATTTTATGCCTCCAATCCAACCAATCATTGGCTGTTTTTAGATGTTTTTTAGCTATTTCTATTGTTGATTTCTCCCTTGAATATATTCCTGATAATTTGAGATGGAAAGAACCGCCCCATGTCTTTCTATCTGATACGGCATTAAGCTTAGTTAATGATGCTTCATCTCCAAATTGTATGACCAAATCCGGGTTCTCAATTAATAAATCGCTTAATGCCTTGTCCGTTTTGGATTGTTCAGCTGCAATAAACAATAATTTAAAAAATGTTAGATTATCTGTTTCCCGGTGCGTCATCTTCATAGCCAATTTAGCACGCTCAACATATACTTCTTTATTTCTTATTGGATCTAATGGATATTTCCTTAGTTTTTCATTTAATACAATATCTTTTAGTTCATTTCCAAGACCTGCCTCAAATAATAAATTCCCAAGATTAATGGAAGCATAATCTTCTTTAACAGCCCTCAAAAGAAAGAGATTAGCAATCTTTGTTATTTGCTGGTCATTGGCCTGGTATTTCTTTCTAATGTGATTTTCAAAATCTTCATCTCTGAAACTCAGGTTTCCATTTGACAAAATCAATCCATGCCATATATCAGAGGCAAGATCTATTATTAGATCTTTATCCGTTTCTAGAAGCTCTGCCAAATACAGCACTGGTACTGGACGGGGCAATGTTATTAAATTTATAAATAGATGATCTACCAATACCCAACCATTATTGCCAATTTTGTTTACTGCCTCCAAAATCCTTTCATCAATTAAATCCTCAACAGTTTTTCCATTTGGACGTAGATAATTGATGACTTCTTGAACCCCCTCTTTTTTTAACCCAATTGAATAAGATTGGACTCTTGGAATACCTTGGGTAAGGTCGTGAAAGTGACGAGCCTCATCGTCAGAACTCTTAGGAAAAAAGTGCTTTAAGTGTTGTTCGCTTTCTATCTCCGTAAAGGGTTTCAATAAAATATCCAAGTAATTCTTAGGCAATAGCAGTGATTCTTTTCTATAGGTTCTGGTTGTTACAACTAATTTGAATTCAGGAGGAAATGGCTCTTCCAATAAATCATGTATAAAGGAAGTTTCGTTTCTTTTATTTGCGGCAGTTATACTATTGTCAGCTGCATCAATGATGATTACTAAATATGCATTCTCATTTCTTTTTTTTAGAATTTCTATCGCATCTAAAACCCTTCTCTTAAATTCTTTAATGTAAACATCCTCTGAATCCTCTTTAAAGACTAAAAAGTTTACACCTACTCGTTTTGCAATTTCATTGGATAATTGAACCAAAGCATTCTTATGTAAATGTCTTCTGTCTGTGGGATCCAAATACGACCCATTTCCATAACAATCAAAAGCGATACATTCACAGAAATCAGGTATGGAATTTCTAATTTGCATTGATATTGTTGATTTTCCAATACCTGCAGGACCATGAACACATATGGGGTTACCTGTATTTTTTTCTATCTCTTGAAGTATCGTCTCTAATTGCTCCCTTGGGACACTTTTTGGTAACTTTTCAAAGTTCTGGGGCACAGGGAATAAATTCTCAAGGCTTCCATTATTAAATCCCAGAGTAGCAATGACATCGGTAAGTGTTATTCTAATGTTAGTTTTAGATTCGGGCATCATTTTATCTAAAATTAGCCTTGTTAAACCATTAAATTGGTTTCTGGATACAACACTGGTATTACTAATAGCCTGAATTAACTCTTTCCTTAAATTATCCCTTGAGTTTGAACCGCAGTCTTCAAAATCCAGAAGTCTTATAAAATCTGAAAATTCTGTAACCTTTAAACCAGAAGCATCCATAAGTTTCTGAAAAGCCTCTATATATTTCCTATTTCCTTTTAATAATTGATTAAAACTTACTTTCTTTCCAATGAGCTGTAATTCTTTTTGTATTTCTTGAATAGCACTTAATTGGACAGGATTGAAATTTCGATTACTAACTAATTTTATCTTAATCTTTTTTTGAACCAAGTCTCTTCCATAATTTTGACGAAATGCTTTGTAGATATTAGCTAACCTATGGATTATGGATCCTTGCGATGATTTAGCTTTTTTCCCTTTATAAAGACTATAAAAAGTAAGATTCTTATTGGCATTTCGAGTACTATATTTTAATTGAGATATAATTACTCGGTTAGCTTTCTCGAAATTATCAGAAGAATAATATTCGATTAAATCTATTCCTAATAGTTTCCCCCCACTTGGATCAATTCTATGAGAAAGTGGAGCCTCAATTCCTTCAATAAGAACCGCTTTCAAACCATGTTTGTCAAAATTCAAAAGATCTAAAGACTTTTGAATTGCCCATAATATATGGTAATCATCTCCAGCATTGGATAGATCAGCATCCGGTATAGAGGTATTGTTAATCATCTGTTTTGATGTACTAAGACTTTAATAAACAAAAAAAGCCAATGAATACTCATTAGCTCTCCTATATATTGTTCTATGTGTAATCGCTCATAAATATATTAATTTTTTAACATATTTTCTTGCGGATTCCTACATTTAATTATCTCTTTTATAAGACTATACTCTCTTATCGTTACTCCCTCTGTCAAAAGCCACCAAATTGAACAACTGCCGCATCCGTGAACGAACCCGATTCCCGTAGCGTTCCTCCAACTCCTGGGCATTAAGGTTGGTGGTGGCGTGGGTCTGGATATGATGGTTCAAGAACAGCTCGTAACGGGACAACAATATTTCGCCAAGTACGTTGCAGTCTTTCCCGAAATGCCGTCCGGTAGGTTCTACACCCAAGTCGTCAAAGCAGTAGAATTTTTTATCACTATAATCCTCAATGATTTTATAGCCGATGTTGTTAAAGGCAAAGGCAATATTCCGGGTGGGAATAACCTCATAAAGTTTACGGTGTGGTACAATATGGCGTAGGAGTTTCATCAGGTTGGTTTTGCCACAACCCACAGGACCGGAAAGCAAAATGCCCTTATGGATGTCGATACCGAGTTTTTTACAATTTGCTTCGTCCTTGATGTAATAATTGCACAGCTTGAAAAGTATGTTTCGGTCTTCCTCATAGATCCTGAATTTTTTGCCAAAGAGCAATTTCCCTTTGGCATTGAGATAAACGAGCATTTTATCAAAATCGTAAATGATTTCATTGTTCCTAAATGTTCCTAAGGTATATTGAACACTGCCCTCGATGATGATATGTGGTTTATGGGAACTCATAGGGGATCACTATAATTTTTATTGGAACTTGTCTTTAGGTTGTCCGTATTTTGGCTAACTGCAACCACTGTCTTAACTGTTTTGAGCTCGTCGGCTTTTAGCATCCAGTTGCGGGCGGTAGCCTGCCAATCGATAATCTTTGTTTTACCGCCTACTTTCCAGCCGATGCCTTGGTAATGGTTGTAAAATTTTTTGGCCTCCAGTTCCGGCCAATTTTCTTCTTGAAAAAAAACGATGACCTCATTTTCATTTTTGGGCCGGTCAAGTTTATTCCCGTTTGTATTGTTTATTACTGTTTGTATATGTTTGTTTATAGGTACCACCGCTTGTCCATTGCTTGTCCCGATATTGGTATGGCTTGGGTACAGAACTTGTCCATCACTTGTCCCAAAATTGAACATCTTGATTTTGCTGCCGTGGAATGGATTGTGGGAAGGTTCGTATAGCAGGTATTTCCAATGGTGCAGTTCTTTGATACAACGGTGGTAGGTGGTCTTTGAACCGATTTTTGAAAACTGAATCACTTCTTCCCGGTTGATATGGAAATTAACGGGGAAGTGGTAATTGTTCCACAACTGGAACAAGGTCACGTACAGACTGATGTGCGTGGGATTCAAACGGCCGTCTTTCGAGAATTGCAGGAACACGGCATTCAGGTGCTTGATGTAATTTATCTGCTCCAAAGAAATATCAGAATTTGTTATGGATTTTGTTCTTTTCCATCACGTTCATAATTTCCTCATAATCGTAATAGAGTACACCACCCACTTTGGTATAGGGTAATGTGCCATTGATTCTTAGGTTCTGTAAGGTGCCGGAAGAGATTCCCAAAAGCTTTTTTACCTCTGGGGATTTTAGCCATTTTTTAGAAACGTGTCCTGATTGGTTTTGTAAAAGTTGTTTGATGTCATCGAGCAATTCTGTTTTGAATTCCCGAAGATCTTCGGTGGTAATGATGGTTGCTGCCATAATAAAACGATTTAAATAAAAGAGACCATCGCATTACTGTCACCTAATTTGATGGCCTCTTTGCTGATTTGACTTTCGTTTTACAAAATTGATGGGCTTTGGTGAGTTTTATTCACAAGACAGGACATCTTGGGTATTATTTTTTGTTGATTTTAAATGACTTATATTGTATTCGTTTGGGTGTTTGCAAGTTTTGATAGTTAGCTAAAAGGTATCAAAGAAAATGAGCGTTGTCCCTTAAAACGGAAACACCCAAGTTATCGAACTTTGGTGTTTTTATTCATCGATTTCATCCATGCGTTTTTCGAGATTTTCCTTTAGTGCATCAAGGAATTTGGTCCTTCCTTTTTTTCGCATTCGTATTTCCAAAAAAGCTCTGTAATAATCACCAAGATCGACTTTGAAAATACGTTCAGCGGCGTATGCAATATCTTTGATATCCGCCCTTCCTTTGTTTACACAATTGGTACTGTACAAAGCATAAATAAGTTCTATCAAATCTATTTTATTGTTGGTCCACATCATTCGAGACTCTCGAAGGGACCCATTATTTTCTAATCTATCTATCTCTCTTTTTATATATATAATGAGCAAGTCGTAAGCCATAATCTGGGCTACCATGCTATCATGGCTTGTTGAAAATTGTTCGTCTGTTAAAAAGTGGAAAGTTCCAGGGAAGAGCTTAATTGTTGCGTTACCTCTCAAAAAGTAATACTCATCGAAAATAGATGATTCCCTTCGATAATAAGTATAGAAATCCAGATTGTCATTCAGATACGTTTGCAGTTTATTTATCTGGGAATTAAAATATTTGATTTGTGATTTCGTACTTCCTCTTGGTCTTTTGTTTTCAATATCAAATAGTTTAAGATGGTAAATGAGTTTACTGTAGAGCTTGGGCTTGATTATTTTAAAAAAGTAAATCTCACTTTCCTTATTGTCAAACCCTTGAGAAAGCACGATTTTCCGAGCCTTTTTAAGACTTTCCTTAGCCTTCTCAATAATTTTTTCAGCTTTGAATATTATTGAGGTACTATTGTCAAACTCCAAGAATTCAATATGCCTTTCAAGGTCGCTTAATATGTTTGCGTACTTTTTCAATGAGAATGTTATGGATTCTGTTAAAATTATTAAAAATGAGCCCGATTGAAACTACACTTATGGGTAGGATTCAATTCAACTATTAACCCTAATTTTGATATCAAAACAATAAACAGGAATGCAAGAACGATACCTGCGAAATAGAATATACATTAGTGATGAAGAGCAAAAAATCATTAAGGATTGTCCCATAATATTGGGGGGTAGCGGAATAGGAAGTGTAATTGCCGAGTGTGCCCTACGTTTGGGGTTTGAGAATATCACTATTATAGATGGCGACAAGGTAGAGCTATCCAATTTGAACCGACAGAATTATACTGAAGAGGATATCGCCTCCGAGAAAGTAGAGTCCATAAATGCTAGATTGAAGGCTATCAATAAAGAAGCTAATATTGAGGTTTATAACAGTTTTATAACTGAAACCAATGTTGAAAAGTTTATAAAAGGCCATGCAATTGCTATTAATGCCTTGGATTTTACAACAGATATCCCATTACAGTTTGACAAAGTTTGTCAAGAAAATAATATTCCTGTAATTCACCCGTATAATTTAGGTTGGGGAGGACTTGTTACGGTAATTGCTCCAGA
>CAXBHA010000100.1:0-7384 GCA_963974955.1 uncultured Yeosuana sp.
ACAGCCTCTTTTTTGTTTAATGAAGTTTTATATGGCAAAATTAAGAGCAAAAACAATTAACATTTTTATTGATACATCGTTTTTAAGCGACTCTGTAGTATTTCATTTTTTAAAATCAATAAAAAATTCTTAAAATCAAATTTAAGCTCTTTTTTAAGCGATTTAAGACGCTTTTAAGTAATTAACAAATGTTGATAATTTATAGTTTTAATCCATAAATTGCTTTTAAAAAAAATGATATATCCGTATATTTGTAAGTATCCTAAAATGGTGCCAATAGCATCATTTTTTTATGGGATGAAATCAAATTTAAAGGACTTAAAATATGAGTGACGACATTAAAAAACAAGATTATTCAGCGGATAATATTCAAGCCTTGGAAGGAATGGAGCATGTACGCATGCGCCCATCGATGTATATTGGTGACGTAGGTGTAAGAGGGCTTCATCATTTAGTATATGAAGTGGTGGATAACTCTATCGACGAGGCATTAGCTGGACATTGTGATACTATTTCTGTAATTATAAATGAAGATAATTCCATAACTACCGAAGATAATGGTCGAGGGATCCCTGTAGATATCCATAAAAAAGAAGGGATTTCTGCTCTAGAGGTGGTTATGACTAAAATTGGTGCAGGCGGTAAGTTTGACAAAGATTCTTATAAAGTGTCTGGAGGTTTACACGGAGTTGGTGTTAGTTGTGTAAATGCGTTGTCTCAGCATTTAAGAGCAACGGTTTACAGAGATGGTAAAATTTGGGAACAGGAATATGAAAGAGGAAAAGCAATGTATCCTGTTAAATCGATTGGAACCTCCGATAAAAGAGGTACTACGGTAACGTTTACACCAGATCATACAATTTTTACTCAAACGGTTGAATATAGCTATGACACACTGGCAAGCAGAATGCGTGAATTGTCTTTTTTAAATAAGGGAATAACCTTAAACTTAACAGATAGACGAAGTAAAAAGGAAAATGGTGAGTTCGAAGGGGAACGGTTTTTTTCTGAAGAAGGCTTACCAGAGTTTATAAGGTTTTTAGATGGAAACAGAGAGCCTTTAATGAAAACGGTAATATCTTTTGAAGGTGAAAAAAATGGTGTTCCTGTTGAGGTTGCCATGATTTATAATACGTCTTATGCAGAAAATTTACATTCCTATGTAAATAATATCAACACACACGAAGGTGGGACGCATCTTTCTGGTTTTAGACGTGGTTTAACCATGACCCTTAAAAAGTATGCAGATAGTTCGGGTTTAACAGATAAATTAAAGTTTGATATTGCTGGGGATGATTTTCGTGAAGGATTAACGGCTATTATTTCCGTAAAAGTTCAGGAGCCACAATTTGAAGGGCAAACAAAAACTAAGCTTGGAAATAGAGAAGTGTCAGCGTCTGTTAGTCAAGCCGTTTCTGAAATGCTTTCAGATTATTTAGAAGAGCATCCTGATGACGCCCGAATTATTGTGCAAAAAGTTATTTTGGCTGCACAAGCAAGACATGCGGCACAAAAGGCTCGTGAAATGGTACAGCGTAAAACAGTCATGAGCATGGGTGGTTTGCCAGGAAAATTAAGTGACTGTTCAGAAGAAGACCCAACAAAGTGCGAAGTGTTTCTCGTTGAGGGAGATTCGGCTGGTGGGACCGCAAAACAAGGTAGAGATAGAGCCTTTCAAGCCATTCTTCCATTAAGAGGTAAAATTCTTAATGTTGAAAAAGCGATGGTACATAAAGTGTTTGAAAATGAAGAGATTAAAAATATATTTACAGCCCTTGGTGTAACTATTGGAACTGAAGAAGATAGTAAAGCTTTAAATCTTTCTAAATTGCGTTATCATAAAGTGGTGATTATGTGTGATGCCGATATTGATGGGAGTCATATTGCCACACTTATTTTAACCTTCTTCTTTAGATACATGAAGGAGCTTATAGAAAACGGCCATATTTACATTGCAACACCTCCGTTGTATTTGGTTAAAAAAGGAGCTAAAAAACAATATGCTTGGTCTGAAAAAGAACGCGATGAGGTAGTTGAAAGTATGGGGGGAAGCGCTGGTATTCAAAGATATAAAGGTCTTGGAGAAATGAATGCGGAACAGCTATGGGATACTACTATGAATCCTGACTTTAGAATATTAAGACAAGTTCAAATTGATAATGGTACGGAAGCAGATAGAATTTTTTCTATGCTAATGGGAGACGATGTTCCACCTCGTAGAGAGTTTATTGAGAAAAATGCAATTTATGCTAATATTGATGCGTAATTTTGATTTTAAATTTTTAGAAAGAGGCTGTTTAAAGCAATTTAAACAGCCTCTTTTTTTAACTTAAGTACAGATTAAATAATTCAAATAAAATCAATTAGTGACTAGAATAAACCTAAACTCACATTTGGTGAGCTCACTCTAATATTTGTTTGAATTCCGCTGCTTCTTTGTGGATATCTGCCATAATAATATCTGTCATACCCATAATAATAAAATGAAGCGTTGTGATAATAGTAATCACTGTGATGGCAATGATTATCACAATGCTCATAATGGCTTGCATAAGCATCTTTTTTACCTTTCATATAGGCTTTATAAGCTTTTCTGTCTTTCCGTTTTAAATCGTTTTCGTAGTTTTTTTGTTCTTTCCAAAATGTTTCTTCTTCAGCTTTAGTTTTTGTGCTGAATTGTTGTTCATACTTAGCGTCTTCTACGGCTCGTTTTTGATAGTACGTTTTTTTATCAATTGTTGTTTCATTAGATACTTCAGATTTCTGGGCTTGTGCTACTAATGAAAAACTTAATGCTATAATAAATGTTAATGTTTTAAATAATTTCATGACTTTAGTTTTAATATTATTAATAATTTGCTCTAAATGAGCTTTCAATAATAAGACACTTTAAATCGTTTTTACCCTACATGGCTTTTATTTGATGGTTCAGTTTTTTAAAAATCAAACCCTAAGGAGAACTGCCAAACTCTATTTTTAGGGCTTCCTTCATCGTAAACACTGCCCAGCCCTAAATGATAGCGAACACCTAAACTTACGCCAGAGCCTGTTTTAAAGCCAGTTCCAAAATTAAAACCCCAATCAAAATTTTGGGGATCAAATTTTTGAGAAGTATCAAAAAGACCAAAACCACTATCAAATGTTTCTTTATGAGAAATTGCTAAACCAATTTGAGGGCCAGCTTCTAAATAGAAATTTTCAGAAGGATATATTTTTAACAATAACGGCAAGTTTATATAGTCTAATTTTTGTGTAAACGTTCCGCTATCATCATTCAATTCATATCCTTGCTGCGAGTATAGTAGTTCTATTTGCAGAGCAGTCGCTTCAGTTAAAAAGGATTCGCCGTAAAAACCAATATGAAATCCGTGCCGTTGCCCAGTTTCTGTACTGCCATCAAAACTAACAGAAGCCAAATTATATCCAAATTTAAGTCCTGCATTAGATGTATTTGATTTGTTGTTGTTGTTTTGTGCATTCAAGGAAAATATTGCACAAATGATTATTATGAGTGTTAAAAAATTGGTTTTCATTTTTAAAGAATTTAAATTAATGATTGATTTGGATGATTTTTATTTCCCACCATTAGCCTGTAAATCGGCAAGGCATTGGGCATCTAATGGAGGTGCAGAGCTCATATTGACCATGTTGGCAATGCCAGCAGATGATTCTGCAGCCCAGTACATCAAGCAACTTTCAGCATTACAGTGCTTTGGATGTTCTGCATCTTCATGTTCGCTTTGCAATGGCGTACCTAAATTTGTGAGACCAAGTATGTGCCCAAATTCGTGGTTAATTACAGTGGTTTCAAGTAAGGTTCTATTGGGTTCAAAAGGACTATTGCTTGAATTTTTAATGGTTTCCTCAAAAACCACAAATGATGTGTTTCTGTAGGCAGTTCCTAAAACCATCGAATTTCCATTATCTTTATCCGATTTTCCGTTGGCGAAAAATGCCCAAACTGCAATTTGGGTATCTGTATTATATTTTGTTCTGTTAGCGTCCTCAATAGCACTAATATCTTCAATGGAGTATATAGCCTTCCCTAGAGATGGGATAGCCCTTTTTTCAACTGTAATGCCATTTGGTTTATATGTTCTGGCTTCCAAAAAGGATTTAAAATTATTAATGGCAACTGTAGTTGGCTCAAACCCTTCTACATATACAACCTCTATAACCATACTTTTAAATGTTGCATCAGACAGGAGATCGTTTGAGGAACTACCTGTAGCTTGTTTGTTGGCAATAATATTAATAGAATTATTGTTGTTTCCGGAATTTCTATTTGTAATGTCATCTTTTGTACAAGCCTCAAGAATGACTAATAGGAATAATATTGATATTAAAATTTTATGTTTCATCTGCATAAATTTACTTGTTTTTCAATGGTCATACTTCGACTGCGCTCAGCACAGGGATGGAATGCCCTTTTTAAACATTTAGGTTTGTTTGTAAAAATTTGTTATTGGGCATTTCATTGTTTTTTTATTTTTAAAACAGCTGCCAAAAATGACAGCTGTTTTGCCCTAACATAGGTAGCAAATGCTTATTTAGTTTTTAAATTTGGGTTAAAACTAAAGTAATAGCAGCATTTGTAGCGCTTTGTAGAGAGATTGTGCTTCCAGAATAGCTTGTTACTTTCCAAGTGTCATTCAGTAACTCAAAAGAGGCATTTCCTGAAAAGGTCAACTTTAAAAATACGTCAAGCTCTGATGTTACCGCATAAGTTCCTTCTACGTCATTAATGGTTGCATTTACCGTATTGCGAGCTAAACATGTTAAGTCGTTAGCAAAATCTATGGTGTAATTTGCATAATCGTTAGCAGTATCAACGCCAGTTGAAACAAATGACTGTATTTTAAATGCGCCATCAACCAGAATGTTTCCTAATGCATCTGCATTATCTTTTGCATCATCCTTAGCGGAATCATTAGATAAACATTCAGCAACTCTAGTTTGTAAATCGGTATCACTGCTTATTTCAATAACTGTATTACTTTCATCTTTTAAGGTAGCTGTTATTGGGTAATTTACAGAGAATAATTCATCATTGCCAAAGGTGTTCATGTAGGTATATAATTCTTCTTTAGATTGAATGACTACACTACCCGTTTGATCTAAATTTAGACTATAGGTTAAAATTGTTATGGGAAAATCTATATCTAAACAATTAATGGCTTCTTTTCCTGCATTCTCAGCTTCGGTACAGGCATTAATCAAGGCATCATATTCAGTTTGATTTGCAACTTCTACTTCTGTATAGTTGCTTAATTTTACCGACAATGGGAATTGAAAAACAATGTCATCATTATTAAACTGACCAAGTAGGTTTAAAACCATACTGTAATCAGATTCACTAATTAAGGTTACTTGGGTACCGTTAACGGTTGCTGCAATAGGAAATAAAATAGATGAACAAGACATGCCATCTAAAAAGTCGTCAAAACTGCCATCGTACATAGATGAGCGTTCTAGGTTGCTTGCTGTTTGGGAATCAGCTGAATTTGTGTTTGGGTTTTGCCCGTTCTCATTATCAATTTCATCTTGGCACGACGTGAATCCTAAAAATGAAATAAATAAGATTGCTGTAAATAATTTTAATGTTTTCATAATTCTAATTTTTTTGGGTTTATTTAATTCTTTTTCATAGCGAATTTTTTCGCTTTCTATATTTAAGACCCCCATACTTAAATTTACCCTATGATTTTTGTTTTTATTTTTGATATAAATATGTAAAGTATTGATTTCTAGTTAAATAATTATTAGGTTTTTATTTTATATTTTTGTGCTAATCTACTTTATTAAAACCTTATGGATAGCCCAAAGCATAAACTTTGTGAAGAATCTTATTTCAATTCGTTTTATTTAGAACATATTCAGGCTGCCAGTAATTTTGCATTTTATAAATGTGGTGACAAAGCGGTTTCTTTGGATTTCGTTCAGGATGCTTTTGTTAAGATTTGGGAAAATTGTTCCAAGATTGACTTTGCCAAAGCAAAAACCTATTTGTTTACTACCGTTAATAATATGTTTTTAAATGCAGTTCGTCACAAAAAGGAGGTTATGAACTATGCAAAAGAAGCACCTTATATGGATAAAACAAATCTAAGTCCTGAATATTTAATGGAAGAAGATGAGTTTAAGAAGAAATTGCTTTTAGCTATTTCAGATTTGAAAGAAGAACAGCGTGAGGTGTTTTTATTGAACAGAATGGAAGATAAAAAATACAGGGAGATTGCAGAATTACTAAATATTTCACAAAAAACAGTAGAAAAAAGAATGTCGGCTGCATTAAAAATATTACGTGAAAAAACAGAGGACATTAAAATTTAACTATTTGCCGTAGGGAAAACAAATATTTTAGTGTCTTAACAATATACAGCATTATATTAATGAATAAAGAACATGACATATTAAAATGGTTTGAAGGCGGAATATCTACTGAGGAAATTAAGGAACGATATCCAAATGAAGATTTTTCTGCACTTGAAAAAGCAGGTTTTTATGCTAAACAGTTAGATGTACCTAGAGTGGATGCACAAAAAGCCTTGGAAGATTTTAATACTAAAAGCTTAGTTAAGCATGAACCTAAAGTCATTTCTTTAAATTTTAAAACATTCATGAAAGTTGCTGCTATTTTGGTGTTAATGGTAACGTCTTCTTATTTTTTATTCTTTAATAATATGAAGTCTTATTCAACAGAAATAGCACAAACAGAAACTTTTAATCTACCAGATAATTCCGAAGTTATTTTAAATGCGCAATCAAAGTTAACCTATAACAAAAAGCTCTGGAAAAAGGAAAGAACTCTTGATTTAGATGGGGAGGCTTATTTTAAAGTAACCAAAAGCAAAAAATTCACAGTAAATACAAATACTGGAACCATACAAGTTTTGGGCACACATTTTAATGTGAAAGAACGCCAAAATTATTTTGAAGTACAATGTTATGAAGGTTCGGTAAGGGTTACTCATGGTAGTGATAAAACCATATTAAAACCAGGGAAAACATTTAGGGTTATAAATGGCAAGATAAGTGCGGTTAAAGATTTTAATGCTGAAAGTCCGTCATGGTTGGATAAGGAATCAACTTTTGATAATGTCCCATTATGGCAAGTTATTGCCGAATTGGAAATGCAATATGATATTGTTGTTGAATCTAAAAATATTGATACATCAGTCATGTTCTCTGGAAGTTTTACGCATAATGATATAAACATAGCATTACAATCTGTAACCATTCCTTTAAAACTAAGTTATAAAATAAATGGTAAAAAAGTTGAATTATTTAACTATGCAACGCACTAATTGTTTTTTCGCTTTATTTTTCATTTGTTATTCTCTTCAAGCTCAAGAAAAGGCATCATTAATTGATGTTATATCGG
>CAXBHA010000101.1:0-7383 GCA_963974955.1 uncultured Yeosuana sp.
AAAAAAAATTAGATTCAGATCGTTTAAGCAAGAACGATAGAGAAGACTTTGAAATGATGCAGCGTAACTCAAGCCGATTGTTAAATTTGGTGGATCAGTTATTAGACCTTTCTAAATTGGAATCGGGTAATTTAAAGTTAAATGTTTCACAAGGCGATTTGTCATCGCTGTTAAAATCCATTACATCCTCATTTCAGCATTTAGCCAAACAAAAAAGCATTACATATTCGGTCAATATTGACCATTTTAAACATGTTTGGTATGATAAAAACGTTATTGAGAAAACGGTAATTAATTTACTGTCAAATGCTTTTAAATATACCCCAGAAAGTGGCTTTGTAAATTTCATAGCTACCATAAAAGCTGACGAATTGGAAATACACGTTGAAAATAATGGTTCAATGCTATCTAAGGATAACATAGAGCAACTATTTAATAGGTTTTATCAAGTCGATTCAACTACAGAAGGCGTCGGTATTGGTTTATCGCTGGTTAAAGAACTGGTTACTTTATCACATGGTACCATACAGGTGGAAAACACAAAAGACAGCACCATTTTATTTAAAGTTGTTTTACCAATTGCTGAAACAAAATTTGCCAAAAACGAGTTGGTTACTGAGGTTGGTAGAGATTCTGCTTCTGTAGACTATAATCAACCAAGTTTTATAATCTCAAAGGATGAAAAAGAAGATGGGGAAATCATGATAGATGAAAATCTGCCAATTTTATTAATAGTGGAAGATAATGCAGATGTTCGAGATTATATCAGTAAAACTTTTGCGCCAATGTATCAAATAATAGAAGCTAAAGACGGGAAGATGGGTATAGAAAAAGCACTGGAGTTTGTGCCCGATATTATCATATCGGATATTATGATGCCTGAAACCGATGGATTCGAACTATGCAAAACACTTAAGTTAGATGAACGTACGAGCCATATCCCAATAATTCTTTTAACGGCAAAAGTAGGAGAAGAAGACCAATACAAGGGTCTGGAAACCGGAGCGGATGCCTATATAACTAAGCCGTTTAAAATAAAGTTACTTGAAACCCGAGTACAAAATTTAATTTTGTCAAGAAAATCACTAAGGGAGCGTTACAGTCAGGAGGTTGTATTAAAACCCAAAGATATTGCCATTACCAGCTTAGACGAACTGTTTTTAGAGAAAGTACAAAATGTATTGGACAAAAAGTTAACAGAATCATCTTTTAGTGTAGAAGAATTTAGCAAGGCTGTAGGCATGAGTCGCATGCAACTTCACAGAAAACTAAGAGCTCTTACCGATTTATCGGCTTCTGAATTTATACGTTCCCAGCGGTTAAAATTAGCGGCTTCATTACTTCAGCAAAGTGATGCCAATATTTCTGAAATAGGTTATACCAGTGGCTTTAACGATCATGCCTATTTTAGTAAATGCTTTAAAGAGGCTTATGGTTGTTCTCCTTCAGAATATATCGCTAAATAATTATTTTTTATCTCTGCAGCCTTTTTGCATAACATTTTATAGCTATGTTACATTTATTATAGCTTTAGATACATACTTCATAATATTACTATAAATCTCATTATAGTTTTGTCTTAATAAAATTCCACCCTAAATAATCTTCATCATAATTATGAAGAAAAAAAAGTATGAAGGAACTATTAATAAGCTTAATACGCATAAGATTTTTCTAAACATAAAACATTTAGAAAAAGGAAATTACGTACTCAAAATATTGAACTGTAACAGGATAATAAAAACAACAACCTTTAAAAAGAAATAAAATGAAAACGTTAAAAGCAGTCAGCATCGCCATAGTATTTATTGTACTGGGTACAATGACAATACAGGCACAGATAACAAAACCAAATTTAAACAAACCCAAGATAAAGCCAAAGGTTACCAGCCCTGTAAGTTTGCCAACAGCATTTGATGAAATCATTAACGGCCTCAATAACGGTCTATGTTATGAGATTGCTGTAGTGTCTTTGCAGTTAAACACACAAAATAGCCAGCACACTTCTTTTGGCACCGAAGCCCGCTATGGGCTGGGTAGTGTAAACAAGGATGGAAATGCATTAAAATCTGTTTTCCCGCTGGAAATAGGCATTAAGCAGACCCCATCCCAAAATACGGTACAAACTACCGTAAGGCTCAAAAAAACCGGAAACACAGTAACGCTCGACATCCGCAATTCTCAATACTACCATCTTATTTACAATGTAAAAATCGTAAAAAAGAAGAATGGATACTGGTTACTGGCCGAAAGGGATGAAAACGGCGAAACGGTATTGTTCACTTTTGCCATTTACAGAACCGCATGTTTAATTTAAATCAATAATCATGAAAGCTACAACGTTCATAGCCATTATGCTAATAACCTTTTTGGCTTCCATGCCCTCGGTACAGGCACAATTTCTAGATAAACTTAAAAAGAGAGCTGAAGAAGCCGCTAAAGAAACCGTTTTACAAAAAGTGGAAGAAAAAGCAGCCGAGAAAACAGGAGAAGCAATGGATACCATTTTAAATTCTGATAAAAAACTGAAAAGAAAGCGTAATTCAAAGAAAAAAAGGGAAGTTGAAACTGGCGATGAGAATGCAAATTCCAGTACAGAAAGTTATGATAATGACATAAATGAGGAACTTCAAATATATTCAAAATTTGATTTTGTGCCGGGCGATAAAATTTTGTTCTATGATGATTTTTCCAATGATAATATTGGGGATTTTCCATCAAAATGGGATGCCAATGGGTCAGGGGAAGTTGTTACGGTAAGTGATTTACCCGACAAATGGATGAAAATCTTACCTGGATATAGCACCTATTACATTCCAGATGTAGCTCTTCCAGATGAATATACCATTGAATTTGATATTCTGGCTATTGGTTTGGATCAAACCACATCATCAACTGCCTTATTAAATATACTATTAACCGATGATTCAAAATATAAGAAAGGAAATAATTTTGTTAGTGCATCTATCCCTTTTTGCCAATACTCGGCCATAGCAATTGCTATGAGAAATTTAGAATTCAAGACGAAAGAGCGCATGTACAATGAAATATCTGCCGATGTGCGTGAAGCAGTTTTAAATCAGCCTCATATTTCTATTGCGGTAAACAAACAACGATTCAGGTTATGGGTAAACGAAAAAAAATATGTTGACGTACCTCGTATAATACCTAAAGATGCTGGCATTAATACCTTGAAATTTGAACTGTTGCAATTTAAAGATGACAAAGAACAGATGTTTATCAGTAACCTGAAAATTGCCGAAGGAGGAGAGGATTTACGAAGCCAGTTATTAAATCATGGCAAATATTCCACGACAGGTATCTTGTTCAATTCGGGTTCTGCCCAAATAAAGCCGGAATCTTATGGTGTCTTAAAGCAAATTGCAAACGCTCTTAAGGAAGAACCCGAAATGAGTATAAATATAATTGGCCATACTGATACAGACGGGCATGAAGAAGAAAACCTTTTGCTTTCTGAACAACGGGCATTATCGGTAAAAGATGTCCTGACAACAGAGTTTGGTGTAGAGGAAGATAGGTTGCAAACCGAAGGCAGAGGCGAAAATGAGCCGGTCGCAGAAAACACAACGCCCGAAGGCAAGGCCCAGAACAGGCGCGTAGAATTTATAAAAATGTAATAACCTTAAGAGTTTAGAAATCATGAAAACAGCAAAACTGGTATTAAGCATGGTATTGGTAATCTGCATTTGGGCGGACGGAATTGCCCAGCACAAAAAAAAATCCGTGTTCACAAAAACCACAAAAGTGAACACAAAGGTCAATACTTCACTTGCCAAAAAATGTAATCCGTTGGATATCAGGAGCACCGAAAACATCTTGCGTGATGAAATTGGCAGAACCTTGGTGCTTTACATGGACCGCGACAATGGATATCTCGAAATGATGGGCAAAAGGCAAAACCTACGTTTCGGTGAATATAAAGTGAACAAGCCCGGAAACAACTGGATGTACTATATGAACGATGTGAAATCAGAATTTAGCCGAGTATCATATAGCAACAAAATGTTCTATGTAACCGTACATTTTGAAACAGAAAGAAATGAAATCAAAGGTAAATGCCCCGGATGTAGGGTGGGCAATGACAAGCGCGCGCCCGACATCAACTGGAAGGACCCCAAAATAAAAATTTCTTTCATACCCGTTGCCCATAATGGCTCCTTTGCCCTTGAAGCGGTAAGAGTGGATATTTTGGGAAAATTCGATTTTAACGGAGTGACAGATCACTTCCTGCCCGTGGCATCAGCTTATTTCAAAGGTCAGATTGCCAAAGTGGTAAAACAGCAACTCATGGGCATACTAAACCAAAACAAGATAAAAAACACTTTGGCCAATGCCTTTAAGCCACAGGTACAACAGCTGAAGCTCGGCTACATAAAATCTGTCGATTTCAGTAAAAAGAACATTTACCTGTGCAATTATTGATAACAAAAAGCTAAACAAAAAAATCATGAAAAGCATACTAAAATCATTTATTTTACTGCTGTGCATCTCTGTATCAACAACGGCCTATGCACAAGTAAACACCAAGAAAAAGTTGTCTACAAATCGGGGTACGAACAAGATAATCCTAGTGTTGGTATCGGATTAACTGCAATACCCAATGAGAAAGTGTATAAAAAAACGGTGGTGCTCCCCGGTTTTAAGGCCAGACAGCCAATCTCTTATGTAATCAGGGATAATTTGGCCATTTACGAAGGGGACATTGTACTTGGCAGTGCAAGCAACGTAGTTGACCCCAAACCCGACCCCCATCCAATAAAAAGGGACTTCAGCGAATTTGGAAATGTTTCCAGAAAGACCCAACCCTTGGTTTCAAGAATCAGCGACAGGATTATTGACCGTAATTGGCTTTGGCCACACGGCATTATCCCCTATGAAATTAGCAGAGGTTTCAGTCCTGATGAAAGACAAGCCATTTTAGACGCAAAAGATGAATTAAACGAACTTACAAACCTAAACATCGTTCCGCGAAATGGCCAAGATCACTATGTAACCTTCAAAAAAAAGGTTGACCTGCGCGGGGCCGGATGGAGCAGGGTTGGAAGGCAAAAAAAATCACAGGCCATTAAATTGTCTCCAAACGCTTCAAAAAACACAGTAATTCATGAGCTACTGCATACCGCTGGTATATGGCACGAACAAAGCCGGAGCGATATGGACGGGGTTAAATATAACTTTGACAAACATAGTAGTTCAGGCTACAAAATCACGCCATACGACCAGAACTCCATAATGCACTATGGCGCGTATGCATTTAGCAAGGTAGATGCCGACGGTAATCCGCTTCCCACAATTGTAGATGCACGGACTAATGCCCCCATAAGTACGGGCAGTGGGTTATCAGCTATTGATATTGATGGCATCAACACCTTATACGAAAACGATAAGGCCGATTTTATCACTCCCCCGTTTACATCCACTCGCTTTGTAAAAACCACCATAATAAGAGTGATAGGACACAGCCAAGACGGAGGAATAAAAAAATCCGGAATTGATTATTATATGAAAAATGAAACCGGTCCGGGATGGGACTGGCGGCCCGGTAAAAAAGGCAACCCGACCGAGAAGTTTAAGAGCGGTACGGTAGAAGAAAGGGATAATTGGATTACGCCAAACTGGCAATTCCGCTATACCATACCCCGCAATGAAGAACATGCAAAAGTATGGTTGAAGCTAAGGGATGATGACGGGTTGGCCAGAAACAGCCGCAGCGATGAAACCATTGATATCAACCCATTCCCCGGTATCAAAGGGATTGAACTTTACATCAATACCTTGAACGGAAATATATTTCTGGGAGATATTGATGGGGCCAGAAAAGATGAAAATTACATTGGACAGGTAGGTGAGGAACTCACCCTGCAAGGATTTGACAGAGGTCACAAAGCTGAGGTTCAGTTTAAAATTGAAATTGATTAACCCATAAAATAAAATAAAAAATCATGAAAAACATACTGCTATCAGTCCTATTGGCCGTTTTTGCCCTAAGTAGTCATGCCCAACTTAAGGTAAACAAGAAGGTTTCGAGCAAAGGCGGCATTTCAACCCATGCCAATGTCCTTTCAAAAGTCAAAATAGAAACCTTAAAGGCTTCCCAATCCAATAAGAATATACAACTGGATAAGTTGATGAAACTGGATATTTCTGAAAAGGACTTAAAGGCGAGATCCTCCAAAAGTATAAAAATATCCCCGTTGAAGCCTTTTGTCCCAGGTATGGACATCTCGTACCACGGAGGATTTAGTAAGGATTATTTTCGTTTACAGGCTAAATCAGCCACAGGCTTCGAGCCGCTTGCACATCTAATCGTATCCGATGAATTTTACGATAGGATATTTCTTTTTAGCGCAGATATAATGTGCAACGTTCGCAGGGGAAAGGAATATCGAGTGAAAATAAAAACGAATTTAGAACGTGACGGCATTGTGGTTGTCCGTTTGGGTCATACCAACTATTATATTGATGCTTTAAAGTCTGAAAATGAACTGGCATTCGTCTTCTGGTCCCAGCAAGCTGGATATATGACCTTGAGCGTTTCGCCTTTATTGGAAAGTGCTTACAAACCATATAAAATTCACAGTTTGCCAATAAAATCTATACTACTCGATGAAATTTGACCCCCATTATTCATTAAAAATCTAAAAATGATGAAAACAATTATCACAGTACTATTTTGCCTTGCTTTTGTAAGCGGCTCTTTTGCCCAGATAGGGAACAAGAAAAAGGTTTTCAATTCCAATATCGCTGACCTGACCGGCCCGCTGCCTATCAAAAAAATGAAGGAACGGGATTTTAAAAACAAATTGGTAAAAGATATTTCAAAGGTTGCCACAAAGGAGATGAAAGTTGCCGCAACTTACTTCAATAAACGAAGCCAACGCAGTTGGAAGATTACGCCAGACAGGGCATTCGGATCCGGTAATCTTGGATTTTCCATGTACTCCGGTCAGTTATGGAAACAATTCTTTTTACTTGAAGGAGACTTCAGGGGAGGTGAGCCTCTGGCATATGTGAGCCTCCTGACCTTTGACGCAAGGATGGGAAGGACCTATCTCATTAAAATCACTACAGGTGGAGCCAATAGCAGTGTTTATATTTATTCAATGGCGGGCAGTATTCCCTTTAAGGTATATGGGCAAAACGGATCCTACCCAATTCTTATTGAGGCAAATGAATCCGGAGAAATGTTGGTAGCAATATCTGCTCGATATAGAGTTGGACAAAATGAGCGTTACCCTGAACCCTTGCCTATAAAGGAAATCACGATAGACGAACTTTAATTATACCAATAATGATCTTATACTTTCAACATGAAATCCATCTTCATCACACTTGCTTTCGGCCTGCTCGGGGTACGCCTGA
>CAXBHA010000102.1:0-7371 GCA_963974955.1 uncultured Yeosuana sp.
GGCAAAGTCCAGGGCATGGAGTTATATTTGAAAAGATTTTGTTTGATTTAGCTGATGAACAAACACAAGCTTCAAGAGTTGTTAACAAGAATGGACAATTAATGTTTAAAGAAGGAGTGAATGTATGAAATTAAATGAACAAGAAATGATGAGCATTGTTGAAAAATCAAAAAGACTTAAAACAAATTTTAGAGAACAATGCAAAACAGACCAGGAATTCATTCAAGTAATGAATTTTATGTACAAACCTAAAGAAATTAAAAATGATTTTGATGAATTAGATGAGATTACAAATCTTAATAATGATTTACATAGTTAAAACGAAACTCCTCAGAACTGGGGAGTCTTATGCCGGTCGAGAAGGTATAACTGATGAGATTCGACAAGTCTAGAAAAGACTTAAAACTATTCCAATCTATGGGACGCGCGTTAGAGGATATGAGTATGGAGATGCACTAATTCCACTTAATATGAAAGTATTAGGGAAGGAGAGAGTGGTGTTATTGAAGAAGTACAGAGGGCAAAAGAGGCAAATGCTTAAAGTGCGCCTAAGTTCGGGTTTATTGAGATATAAATCACGACCGCACGAAGCCATCAAATATCTGAGCAACGGAAAGGGGAGAGTTAACTCGACAAATCTTCGAAGATGAACCTTTCCGAGTCCCACCAATTAAAAGTTACGCGGTTGTATAAGTAAGTCAATTTAACTATAACGGAGATAAAAATGGTATATGTAGAATTAACAGAAAGTCAAATGATTCAAGACCTTACAAGTGATGACAATGCAAGCTGGACTTATAATCAAGCTGAAGCTATTGCTAATTTCTTTATAGAAATGTATGGAGATGACGGAAGTTTTGAGTGGGACCCAGTTGGAATTCGTTGCGAATTTTCTGGCTATAACTCGATCGAAGAAGCTGAAGACGAATACATGTTGGAATCAGGTGATACACTTGAAAACAATACTTTAGTTTTATTTGCTATGGATGGAGAAGTTGTTGTTCAAGATTTTTAAACGAAACTCCCTTAATTGGGAGTCATATGTTAGGGTTGAAAACATATCTGATGAGATAACCCAAAAGAATTTAATAATAACCAGAGGAAATTAAATGACTGACCAAGAAAAGCTAGAAAACGCAAAAGAAACTAGAGTTTTAGTGCAAAATGCTACAGACACTGCTTATTTAGATGTGGTATCACATTCAATTGGCAATGGTTTTATAGAACCATACGAATGTGCTGACGTAATAAATTGTTTTGGTGTAAATCCTGAGATTTTAAGGGAATATACTCTTGAAATTTATAATGATGAAGATACTGAGTTGTATTTTGCTAATTTATGGGCAGAACTTGACTTAGTTTGTGATTTATGTGAAGAAGAAACAGATATGGACCACGAATGCCAAAATACAGAATGCGAGGCTTGTGGAGAAGATTATAAAGAAGAAGAAGAATAAAATCGAAACCCCTTTAATTAGGGGTCTAATGCTAGGCTTTAGGCATTACTGATGAGAAGCCAATTGATTTAATTAACAAAAGGGAAAAATGAACGCAAATGATATAATAATGACAATTTCTCATTTTATTGTGGGAATAATTATATTTGTAACAGTAAAAATGGTTGCAATTCATTTAATTTAAGGAAAAATATGAAAAAGTTAGCAGTTAAATACGTAAAAGAAGACGCAATAATCACTATGCCTATTGAAAACTATAGGAAAATGTGCGGGTATTTTAATACATTTAATGATGCAATGCACGAAGTAGGTGAAACTATGGACTTTCGTTTAAGTGAAGTGCAGGCCATGGATTATTTAAGATATTCATTGGGACATAATTTAGGATTTGAAAAAATTACAGAAAATCATTGGAGTAATTACAAAATTCCTGACAAAAACATAAAATAAACGGATGTATAGATATAAATAAACGGAGAAACAAAAAATGAATATATTTTATTTTGATGAAGACCCTGTTGAAGCCGCAAAAGTTCAACCTGATAAAATGCTAGTCAAGATGGTACTAGAGACCGCACAAATGCTGTCTGGGGCTCATCGTGAGCTCGATGGGGACGCTTATGCTGATGAACATAGTTTGTATAAGTCAACTCATAAAAATCATCCATGTTCGATCTGGGTTAGACAATCCAAAGCGAATTATGAATGGCTATATAAACATTTTATAGCTTTATCCGAAGAATATACAGAACGTTATATTAGAACACATTTGAGCTACACAAAACTCAAAGATGCTCTTTGGCAAACGCCTTTTAATATTCCGACCGGTAAAATTACCCCGCTTGCTCAAGCTATGCCAGATGAGTACAAGCATGAAGACCCTGTGACTGCTTATCGTAGGTATTGTATCCACGAAAAACATTACGCAGCGTGGAATGAAATGCCAGAACGAAAGCCAAAATGGTGGCACAAAGATAAGTGACTAATTAAGTATCACTATATGCATAGAAGAACGAAACGCCTTCGGGCGTCTTAGAACAGAGCTGAAGTTCTAACTGATGAGATAGCTCAAGAATTTAAAACGGAGATGTTATGGACGAGATAAAAGTTAAATGGAATGAAAATAGATTAGCAGATAAACCCACTGATGGCCTAGATGCGCTAATATTTCAAATAGAAAATTGGGGTAAAGACAGAAAAATAACAATAAATGGGAATCCAATAACTCAAGCAATTAAAACGTTAGAGGAAACTCATGAATTGCTAGAAGCTGTTAATCGTAAAGACCAGCATGAAATAAGAGATGCTATTGGTGATATAATAGTCACACTTATAATGCAATGCAAACTTCAAGGAATGACTATTGAAGATTGCTTATTCTTTTCATTTCAAGAAATTAAAGATCGAAAAGGTGAATTGAACGAAGTAGGCGACTTTATTAAAAAATAGTTATGCGGATGTATAGTTATAAATGAAGGAGATATAAATGGAAGAATTCAAAAAATTTGATGGTGGTAAAACTCGTTATGATTTAGTCCCACCTAAAATAATTCAAGGTATCGCAGAAGTTTTAACATTTGGCGCAAATAAGTATGGCGCTAATAATTGGAAATCTGTTGATGACCCTGAAAGATATGTTGGTGCTTTGTATAGGCATCTTGAAGCATATCGCAGAGGTGAGTTTATTGACCCAGAAAGTGGGTTTTCTCACTTAGAACACGCTAGCACAAATCTAGCATTTTTAATAGAACTCGGTCACGAGTCAACCAACTGGAGTAAAGAATGAAAACAAAAACTAATATAACAGCACATAACTTTGGCAAACACAACGATGCAAGAAAAATGCTAATGAGATACCATGGCATTAGCAGTCGTTCAGCGGCTAAAGCGCTCAAATATATAAATAGCTTTAAATAAAACTATGTATATTGATGAGGTGTACAAACAGCTTGTCAGAGAGATTTTAACTGATGGCGTTCAGAGAGATACTAGAAATGGTAAAACTCTGAGCGTTTTCGGTACTAGTATTAAATTTGACATAGCTAAAATAGGGCTTCCTTTATTAAGTTATAGGAAGATTTTTACTAAAGGAATAGTAGGCGAACTTTTAGGCTTTTTACAAGATGCTAAAACAGTTGAAGAATTTGAAGCTTTGGGTTGTCCATATTGGAAACTTTGGGCTGACAAAGATGGCAAACTTGAATTAGACTATCCACCGAGAGAACAGTGGGAAGCTTTAATTGAGGGTATTAAGAAAGATCCAGGAAGTAGAAGACATATGATTAATCTATGGAATTCTAAACGTTTGGACCAACTTAGTTTACCTTGCTGTCATTTTAACTATCAGTTTTATGTTAGAGACGGGTTTATTGATTTAATCTGGACTCAACGAAGCTTAGATGTAGCCATTGGGTTACCCAGCGATTTAGTTCTTTCAGCATTGTATTTGTCTGAAATAGGTCGAAGAACTGGATTAACTCCTGGAAAAGTTACTATGAACTTTGGAGACACGCATATTTATCAAGAGCATTTACAAGCTATTGAAGACATGATTACTTACAGAATTCCAAACCATTCTCAAATAAAATTTAATTGGGATGGAAAAGAACTTGAGTATTATGATTACTTTCCTTATGACAAAATTAATTTTGAGTTAAAGAGGTAGTAATATGCATGATGATGATGGAAATGAATTGTGGGACTACAGGTCTAGAATATATAATAGACGGGTAATAAGTGTTTTTATAAAAGAAGCAGAAAGTTTACTTGGCAATTTGATATATTTTAGAAAACGTTTTACAGGGGAAGGTTTCCCAGAAAAAGCGGAAGCAGTTGCTTTTGAAGGGTTAACTGAAGATGAATCTAACACACTGGACCATTTAGAGAGATGTATGCACGATAAAGCTCTTATGGTCCCAAAGTGGATTAAATGGTAATTTTAAAAGGATAAATTATGAAATATATGTTTGTAGTACCTTTATTTGTGTTGGCGACTTTAACAGGTTGCACTCAATTAGAGGAAATTCAAAGAGAACAACAACAAGAACTTACTTGCCAACCAGTTGACGCGAATGGATGTATAGGGTTTTTAACTGATAAGCCTATAATGTTGGAGGACGAGGTATGATGAGCACTTTGCAAGAGTGGATAATGTTTGGTGAGTTATTAGCTCTTGGGGTTGTTATTACTTTAATAATCTTAGACGCAGGTAAAATTGAGGAGAATAAATGAGCTTATTAAGAAGAAGAAATTTAAGAAATTTGCAAACAAAAAATCTGAGGGATTTACAAAGAAGCCGCAGAAAATTTAAAAAATAATCGAAACGCCTTCGGGCGTCTGGTATTAAGGCTGAAGATACCACTGATGAGATAGCCTAACTAATATAAGGAAAAAATATATGAGCAAAGAAATAAAAAGACCTGTGCCATTAGCGCCTATGTCTCCTTTTTCGGGGGAAGAATGGCATAAGGATGATAGACATAATTCAGATGCTGAAGAGTTTAAAAATGAATCTCAGCACAAAGATTTTAATCCTATGGAAGATGCTGCTATGTCAATGGAAGATTTTGTATGAAATTTGTAAAACGAACTTTTCAACAATTAGTTGATTTTGCTAAGACACAAAAAAATCGGACTGACACAGAATGGGATTTATTAGACAGCAAAATTAATGGTCCTGCAAATGTTGGAAAAGAAGTAAAAGACTATGTAAAACCAAAAAAAATTATGGAAAAAGATTGGAATAAATAGGAGTAACAAATGAGTTATGAAGATGATGAAATACACGTCTGTGTTGTGTGTGGTGGAACAAACCACGATGAAGACATTTTCAGACTGTACAAATTAGATGATAAGAAAGTTTGTGAGCTTTGTTTGCAAACCGAAATAGCCCCTAGGGCCCCAGATCTTTATATGGACTACACTCGTCTTGGTATTATAATATATGACGATATTGATAAAGAGATTGAATATGTGGGGGGATTAGAGGCAGAATACGCTGAGCAAATGAATCAAGCTAATCTAGAAAACCCAGGGCTAATCATGGGCAAACTCAGGGAAAAGAAAAAAGAAAAGAAAATTGTAGAGGCTACTAAGCCTAAAGAACTTAAAAATTATTTAGACAAAAATGCAGTTGGGCAAGATGAAGCCAAAAGAGTATTATCAATTGCAGTTTACAATCATTTTAAAAGACTTAGGATTCAAGGTGACTCAGGGGCTCAGATGAAAAAGAATAATATTTTATTATCTGGGGCTACAGGTGTTGGTAAAACATTTATAACTGAGCTAATTGCTAAAAAACTTGGTGTTCCTTTTATTACAACAGATGCAAATTCCATCACTCAAGCTGGTTATGTTGGAGGAGATGTTGAAGATATTTTAGAAAGTTTGTATAACGCCGCGGATAATGATTTAGAAGCAGCTCAACAAGGTATTGTTTTAATAGACGAGATTGATAAAATCTGTTCTGGAGAAACTACTGGCTTTAAAGATCCAAGTGGTGAAGGAGCACAACAAGCGTTACTTAAATTAATCGAAGGCGGTCAATTTAAGGTGGATATAGGAGAAGGTATAAGGAAGTACAGCATCATGTTTGATACTACAGACGTGCTATTTATAGTTGCAGGAGCATTTACAGCTATTGAAAGTATTGTATTATCGCGTGAAGTTGGGGGTTCAGTAGGGTTTTTAGGCGGAAAAATAAAGAAATTAACAAAAGGTGAAATATACAAAAAGATTAAGTTTGATGATTTCGAAAAATTCGGGATTATTCCTGAGCTTTTAGGTAGATTACCTGTAAGAATTGCCTTAAGACCATTAACCGAAGATAATTTGGTTGATATAATGTCAAAAATAGAAAACAATATTGTTGACCAATACAAATTACTGCTAGCCGAAGATGGTGTTAAGCTTAAAGTTACAAGAGGCGCTTTAGTCCAAATTGCTAGAAATGCTATTTTAAATAATAGTGGAGCAAGAGGATTGCAGGGTATCTTCGAAGAACTTCTAAGGGACACTATGTTTGAGTCACCTTCTGATGATAGTATTAAGGAATTTAGTATTACTCGTAAGAACGTGGCTGATTTTATGTCTAACAAGGAGGAATAGATGGAGAATAGAAGAGAAACATTACTTCTACAGATCACTGGTCAGTTGAATCATATGACCGCAGCTATACCCAGAGGACCTAAGTCTGCTTTTAGAAAAGTATTATTAGGAACAGATAATGTTCGGGGTTTAGCAGAATTAATTTTAGACCATACAATAAAAGCAATCTCTAAAGGAACTGGATTGACTACAGCAGGTGAAGGTCTTGCTATTGAAATGAACAAACTTACAACGTTCAATTTGAAATCAGGGACCGATAGAAAAGTTAAATACGCTTTGATATCAGCTGGGGTAGAAGCCTTTGGCTCTTTAAAATCTTTGAGTTACATAGATAAAGTAACTGAAAGACAAGGGGTTATGAAATTAAATAAGCTAGACTTTATAAGTGAAGATAATTTATTATTTTATTACTTTGAAGAGCAGCTAACAATTTCAGAATTGGAGCTTCCTAAAGAAGATTACACTTATTGGACTCACCCAAGAAAAGATGGGCGAACAATTGTTAAAAAGATGCCTAAATCTTTAACTTCTCAGTACACACATACTAAGATGCCTAGAGTTTATGCAGCTTTAAACGCTTATGGTAGCACTAAATTCAAAGTGAATGAAGAGTTATTGTCAGTATTAATGCAGATGGATGAAGATAAGCATATGTTTATTCCTAAAACAATTGATTCTGAAGAAGTGTCTGGTGCTTTATACTCATTAATGAAATTTAGAAGAATTTCGGAATTTGTGGGTGAACAAGCAAAAAAGTGGTATTTAGCAAATGTAAGTCAGCAACTAATGAAAAAGGGTTTGACAACTG
>CAXBHA010000103.1:0-7364 GCA_963974955.1 uncultured Yeosuana sp.
CATAAAAGACAAAGAAAATTGCAAAACCTATGGAATTGATATTGACAAAGGCATCTTACTTTCTGGACCTGTAGGATGTGGCAAAACCAGCCTTATGAAATTGCTACGCCACATTGTTCCGATGCAACGACCTTACGAAATGATTCCATGCCGGAATGTAACTTTCGGTTTTAACCATCTTGGTTTTAAAACCGTCGAGGAATATGGTAACACCAAATTCTATTGCTTTGATGATTTGGGCGTTGAACCAGCTGGACGGTTTTATGGTAAAGACCTGAACGTAATGGGCGAAGTACTATTATCACGATACGAGCTTAATCTACAAACCAAACATAAGATTAAAACCCACGCTACTACAAACCTAAATGCTGAAGAATTAGAAGAACGCTATGGCAATCGTGTTCGTAGCCGAATGCGTGAACTGTTTAATTTGATTGCCTTTGATAAAGAAGCTGAGGATAAGAGGAAGTAGTTAATTTTAAGTATTTTGCGTTTTTAACGGATAGTACATTGAGCAAAAAAAAAGAGAAGAATACCAATTCCACAAAAAAGTAAGATTAAAGTAGAACTCCAAAAGGAAATAGGCTCGATATGTCCATTTTGTCCTGATGAAAACGTTGGTGTATTTCAATTTCATCATATCGATGAAGACCCATCTAATAATGAATTTATCAATCTATTACTGTTATGTCCTACCTGTCATTCAAAAATAACTAAGGAAGACATCTCGAAACAAGATGTAATTGATAAAAAATTAAACCTGAGGAGTAGGGAATCAAAAGTGCAATTTATATCCGTATCCATAGATGAAGAAAATTGTGGATGGATACCAATTAGAGGCGCTAAGAACGCTTTTAAAGCAGAAAAGCTAAGGTCATTATTTCCAGTATTCAATTTTAGTTTAATAAATAATTCGAATAAAACTCTACTCCTAACAAGCGTTAGAATTAAGACTAAGAGATTACCAATAGGTTTGTCTGGCCCACATATTCCATTACCTAATATTTTAAGGTCATCTATTAGCTACAAAATTAAAATGCCTTTGGAAGTAAAGACAGAGGAAACAATATTAAAGGATGAATTAGAAGTTCCGAATACGCGAGCTTTCAAATTCAAAATTGAACTTTACGATGAATCTATGGAAACTTTTAATCCTCTATTTGGGAAATTTTGCTCTTTTCTTTGAATTTGGTTTTAATAATGAATTCTATACTGAAATACCTATGATTCTTCTAAATAGTAGTGAATACTACGAAGAATTGAAGTATTATGGTTTAGCTAAAAGTTAGGTTATTAAGTCCATAGCCTCATTTAAGGTACTTCTCAAATGATTGTGCTTTAGCATATCATCAAAAATGTCAAGGGACTTTTTTATGAACTTTCTATTATTTTCCAAGTCCATATTTAGTTTAGAATATATTGCCAAAATCAATTGAACAGGCTCTTTATCATAATATCCTCTTCTTTGTATGTTGGGAGTTTTATGATAGTTTAGGTTTTGAATCAAATGAAGACATTTTACTGGATGCTCATTGACACAGGTTAAAAGTAATTGCAGAAAATAGCTAGGTTGAGCCATACATAGCTTACTCTTTGAGTACTTCAATAAAAACTCATAAGATTCTTCGAAGTTATGTTTTTTGAATTTTCTTAAAATGATTCCTGAATAGGCTGTCGCAAAATCCTCATTATTTTTATTTAAAAATTCAAGCAAGATTTTAAATGCTCGTTTTGAGGTTGTCTCATTTTCATTATAAAGATTTGCTTCAGCAATATTCAATGCACATAGTTTTGCCTCACTACTTGATTTTATGAACTTTTTATAAAGTCTTTTATCAGACATTTTTTCATTTAGCCAACTCAAAACTATAACGTGTCCATCCTTATGTAATTCTTTATTCTGAATAATTTTTTCAAAATAGGGATACATTTCTTTATGAAATTTAACATTGAAATATTGAGATGTTCTAAAAGAGTTTTTTAATAATTCAATATCATCAGTTTCAGTTAGCAGTTCAAAAATTTTAAAACTTCTTGCTAAATCTAAATGGTTCAGATAACCTAACTCTTGTAAAACTGCAACTCTTACGGATATTTGAAGGTCAAAAGCCGCCTTTTCCGCAATCTGAAAAATAGTTTCCTCAAATTGTTTTTGTTCATAGCATTGCATTATTCTATGAATAGCAGAACCTCTTACACTATTTAAGCTATCTGATGAAGCATCATTTATTGGTTTTTCAGGGTGGGGATGATTTAATGCATTTGTGCTTAAAAAGGCTATAATTTCATCATCAACTAATTTGTTATCTATCAGGTAATCACATTGACGAATGGCATATAAAGAATTTACTAGGTCTAAATTTAATTTGATAAATTTCTTGTATATTATTTTAACTTTTTCCGGTTCACATTTCGCTTGAATTAATCCATCAACCCCTGATGATATATAGTCATTAGAAACATTCTCATTTTCAAATAAACTTAGGATAAAGTCATAGAACTTATTAGGGTTACTTTTCACACTATCTACAAATGCTCTAGAATGTTCGAGTTTTCCTCCTTTCGGACCACGCTCTCCACGATAATCATCATTAAACTTTGACATACTATTTTGCCAATTTTCTAAATCCATTTCTTTGTAAGCTTTTTGGGATAGAGGTGCACCTACCCCATAACTTCTACTAGAAGAAACGTTCAAGGCTTTATTACTATCCACATCACCAAACTTTCTATAATATTCTTGATAGGCTTTTTTTAAAGTAGGAATTTGCCATATTTCAACTTTTGGAAGTTGCTTAATAAACAAAAACTTTTTTTCACTAATACCGTAGAAGTTTATTTTTTCTCGTCCTTCATCATTTTCATACTTATAATATTTGAAATCGTAAGGACTCTTTATAGAAATAAGTATTTCCGTTACTTTTTCTTTTTGCTCTGAGGAAAAGTGGGAAAAATACTGGCCAATTACCTGCCTGAAATACAATTGAAATTTATCGTCATAACCGCTAAATCCATTTTTAGCACATACAATACCAATAAACTCATATACACTATCAATATATCTGACTTTTTCATTTTTTAAAGTCAGAAGAATTAAGCGGATAATATCAATAGAGTTTGAATTTTTGTGCTCATCAAAAAATTGTAATATGTAATTACTATTTTGAAATTCTGATTTTAGATGCTTTACAAGTAAGTCTTCAACTACAATATGGGCATCCTCTTTAGAACTGAAACCATCAATAAACTTGGAACATTTATAAAGTGGACTTTTAATTTCCTCCAGATGCGATTCATCTTTGTTTTCATCTATTACTGTCTTATAGATGTCTAAAATAAAACTGAAACCCACTTCAGGGCTTTTGGCAATTATAGCCTTTAATAATTCTTCCTGTTCATGAAGAAATTTGTTACTATGCCAGGAATTTCCAGAGCTAAAAACGTCAATTAAAATAGGCTTTAACAAATTAATTACGTACAACTCATGATGTTCAAATATCTTTTTTAAAATTTCATAATACCAAAAGTTATCTCTGCCCTTGGACTCCTCGTTAAACGTTATATATTTTTCAAAAAATGGAAGTAACTTTTCATGCTCCCATTCGTTAAGCCCCGAAAGAACCCTTTCATTAAAATTTGGTTTATCATCAAAATCTTCTAATTCATCTAAATATTTCATTATTGAGAGAGGGACAATATTAATATTATTCCTAAAGAATCGCCAAACCAGATCTCTTTGATAGTCAACTATATTTCCCGAATCAAACTTTTCTAAGAGATCAATGCGAAATACTGACTGTTTTTTATAAATTTTATGAATCTTATTAGCCAACGTTTCTTGATTAAAAAGAAACTTATTCAATGCTTTTTGATGTATTAAATATTCAACCCATCCTTGAGAAACAATAGAATGGACAAATACGTCTTGAAAGAGATAATTTTTCGATATGTATCTATGAAATATTTCCTTTTCTTGATTGGACGGATTTGTTACAATACCAAGATTACTTATTACTAAGGACTTTATATGAAAACGGTACTTAGAAGATTTAAGAATAGAATTTATACTTAAAACATACCTGCCATGGTCATATTCACGTAAGTATTCAAAAACCATCTTTATTATAGACCTAACCTCTAAGTTCTGTTCATTCTCATTGAGATAGTTGAATATATCATTCCCTTTCTCTACAAATTGTCTTGAAAAGGCGTAATCATAAAAAGTTTGATGAAAGAATTGAATCTCAGATTCTTCTTTAATAATTAATTGATTACTGAGCAGGTATTGAATCTCCGAATAATATTTATCAGAAAACTTATCATTAACAACTATCTGCTGTCTATCATACATCTCAATAGCGATACTATAAAGTAATTCACTTAATTTTAAGTCAACCATCGGTATTATGAGACTTTTCCATAAAGTATCATATAAATCCTTTAAGGATGATAAAGTATCAAGATTAATTTTATTCTTATTAGGAAGCTTACAAAACACTTCCAATTGGTTCGGGGTTCTTAAAAGTTCTAAAACTTTTTTTTGCGAGCAATTTACCCCAAAGTTTTGAAGCGTATTTATAACTTCCTTTTCCTCTAATAGAGAAGTTTTTATATTATGATATTCATTTGATTTGTAAACACTTAGTTCTGCATCATATTTTAGGTCAAAGCTTCTTGATGAAATAATAATTCTAATATTCTTCTCCCCAAGCAATTCGCTAACTATTCTATTATAAGTCTGAATATATTCTCTATTTGATGATAGTGTTTGAGACAAAGCATCTAGCTGGTCAATAATGATGACAAGTTTCCGTTTGTTTGTGTTTAACGCCCCAATAATTTTTGAAAAAGTAATATTATCATCTACAAATATTTTGTTTTCGAGTTCCCTTGGGGAATTGGCATAATACTTATCTGCTTTTATACCTAATATTGTGAAATTTTGACTTTTTAGTTCTTCATAGACATCCTTCAAGATTACGGACTTTCCCATCCCTTTATCACCTTCCAACACGAGAAGATTCTTTTTACCATCTTTTAAATCAGCAACTACCCAATCAATTATTTTCTTTGTCTCTTTTCTATCAATGTGACTGGATTGTTTTTTATCAAAGTAATTCTTCACTCTTGATAAAAAGAAGGATGCTTTATCAAAAGAACGCTCTATTTGATTAAAATCCATTGATGTAATTATACTTCTATAGACCTCTTCTCCACAGAATGCTTTACACCATTCAGCACCAAAAAAGTCATATACAATTTTTGGATGTGTTTTTAAGATTCTATTTATTGAAGAATAATCCCATTTATCAATCTGTTTTCCCTTTTTTAGATACTCTTTTTTTAATTCTTCATAACGCTTTTGTAGATGTACATCACTAAAACTAGCAGAAGTACAAATGAAGAATTTTTCCGTTTTATTGAACCATTCGCCTTCTTCAAAATCAGATAAAATTTTGTTTAAGTCTGAAGTAGAAATTGATTCGTATTTTTTGCATTGAAACGCATAGTATTGCCCATTTCCCCTTAGTCCGTAAATATCTATACCTGACTGTTTTTGTCCCTGTCTTCCGAATATTTCGCAATCAGATATGCTAAAACCTTCAACATATTCAGCCATTCTCAACGAAAGCTTTTCAAAGTCTTCCCAGAGCAGTCCATTTATAGGCAATAGCATTTGATTACCATCGATAGGTAAATCATATTTTGAGGAAGGAAGACTATTTAAATATTCAAGATTCATACTAATACTCCCTATTTTAGATTGACTTAGGCTGTTTTACTTTTTTCTTTATCTCTTTAAGGATGTCATCAATATTTTTTTCATTTTTTATTTCCTCATAAATCTTTTCTGCATACCATAAAGTCGAAAGAGTCATAAAATCAATTTCTAAAGCTTTTGATAATTTTTTTAATTGCTCTTTAGTAGGTCGTCTATCATCATTTTCAATCTTACTAATGAGTGCGGTATCAACATTTATCTTAGAAGCAAGTTCTCTCAATAACAAACCTCTTAACTCCCGTTTCGATTTTAATACTTCGGATAACCTTTTCATTTGTCAAAATTTTTCTTGTCAAAATTTGTCTAATTTAATCAAAAAAAAATATACTCAGTTCCTTTTTATCAACAAGATAAATTCTTTACAAATGATAACTATTAACCTGAGTTCGGTCTAAGTTTTTAATAAAATAAGGTCTGTTGTGAGGTATTCTACATTTCAAATTTGATTCCCGGTTTCTTTTCTTGAAAGGAGTAGACAATAAGGCTGGCTACCAAGTTGGTTATAAAGTTTCCAAAGCTTCGGTGGCGCGAATGTTCGGCCTGGCATATATTCTTTAGCTGGTCGTTTATCGTTTCTATAACGGATCTTTTTCGCAGTAGGATCTTGTCCCTCATACTCATCAGTATATTCTTCATATTGTTCCTAATGCCGGTGACCAGGTACAGACCCTGGTCGAAGAGCATTTCCACGAGTTCTTTCGAGATATATCCCTTGTCGGCATATAAACTTCAGAAGATTTTTTTCAGGACCTTGCCTTCCTTCAGCGGTACCCTATCGTCCTCGTTGGTCTGGGTAATCGCGAAGTCCAGCAGTTCCCCCATGTCGTTGATCACGATGTGCAGCTTAAAGCCGTAGAACCATCCCATTGTCGAATCTGCCCACATTGGCGATATCCCTGAACACCTTGTCGGCATTGATGCTCTTGTTCTTGCACACCTTGACGGGGGTGGAGTCTACAAAGGATATCCCAGCACTTGCCAAGGCAACAGGTCTTCATATAGATCACCAAGGGCAGCATGTTGGACTGCATCAGTTCGGTGAACCGGTTATAGGATACCGTAACAGGGAACTCGTACCTTAGATGCTCCTGGACATAATAAAGATAAAAATGTTTGAAGGTCCGGTAACCGCTCTTATGAAAAAGGACCGTAATGGTCAGTATTTCGCTCTGGGACATCCTAAAAGCCCTATTTCTTTGCTTTTTCCCGTCGGAAATCAGTTTCATTTGGAAGGCGAGCTCAAAAACTTTGCAAAATCCATATATGGAGCAGAAAATTTCAGTGATTTTATCCTTGGAAATCATAAGCGGAAAGTTGGTTAAATATTTGAATTTTAGATACTTAAATATACCTAATTTTCCGCTATTTCTATTATGAAAACCTTACTTTCTTACGTCGAACTCAGGTTAGTAGCTTCTTCCCTAAGGTATCTGGTAATAATAGTTTTTATATCGAGCTTGGTCATTTAAAAAAATTAAGTGTCTTTTTACTAGAGACGCACCTATTTTTAAATACCCTTACTCAAAATCTAATTTTTTAACATTATTATTAAACGAAGTATATATTTACTTCTATTTACGTG
>CAXBHA010000104.1:0-7351 GCA_963974955.1 uncultured Yeosuana sp.
AACTGGAGAAATAAAAACAAAAGGGCGCATTGCATCGTTATTGGAAGTAGGAACAGGGTTCCATGGCGAAATGACAGGACGTGAAAACATCTTTTTAAATGGAGCTATTTTAGGGATGACCAAAAAAGAAATCACTACCAAAATAGATGAAATCATTGAGTTTTCTGGTTGTGAACGCTATATAGATACACCTGTAAAACGCTATTCATCTGGAATGACGGTACGCTTGGCATTTGCAGTGGCTGCTTTTTTAGAACCAGAAATATTGGTTATTGATGAGGTTCTAGCTGTTGGCGACGCCGAGTTTCAGAAAAAAGCAATAGGTAAAATGCAGGATATTAGCCAAGGAGAAGGGAGGACGGTGTTGTTTGTGAGTCATAATATGGCGGCGGTAAAAAGTTTATGTACTAGAGGAATTGTACTAGATAATGGTGAAATAAATTTTAAAGGAGATATTGAAGATTGTATTGGACACTATTTAAAAAAATATTCATATTCAGGGATTAATAAGGATTGCAGAAAAAAAGGACCTAGAAATATTTTTGTAAATAAAGTAAAGTTTATTTCTGATGGAAAACCCATCATGGCTACAGGTATGCCATTAGATATAATATTTTATATAAAAGGAAATTTGAAACTATTAGAAAAAAATTATCGTCTAGATTTTAAAATTGATGATGTTTATAAAAATAGAATTATGTGGTTTAGCTCATCTATAAATTCTATTATAAACAAATCAAACGATTTTGAAAAAAATAAAATCATGTTTAGGCTAAAAAAATTGCCTTTAAATTTTGGTCAATATAACCTATCATATGTTTTATATGCCAATCATGAAGTTCAAGAAAATGCACAGGAATATTTAAATTTTGATGTCTTAGAAGGGACTTATTATAATAATTCTACAATTAATGTAACGCCAAGACACTCACAAGTTTTATTCGACTATCAAGTTTATCGTTTATAATGAATAATAGAGAAATTAAGTTTAAACATATAATAATTACTAGATTCAATCTTTCACAAAGGTGGAAAAAAGATAAACTTGGAAAAAATGTTTTGGATAATGATTGGCTAATTAAGCGCTATAAATTATTTATACAATTTTGTCTCCCATCGATTAAATCTCAACAGATTCAAAATTTTGAATGGTGGGTTTATTTTGATTCAGCACTACCTGAAAAGTATAAAGCATTAAATAAGCAATTAAATATTGATTATGAAAATTTTAAGCCTAGGTATGAAGATTCTTATGATAGTTTTGAAATTAATATGCCTAATAATATTAAGAAACAACTGGTAAACAAAGATATAGATTATCTGATTTCAACCAGGTTAGATAATGATGATATGTTAGCAAAAGATACTGTAGAATTAATTCAAAAAACAAACATAAATAGTAAAAAAGATAAAATATTAGAATTACCTATTGGATACACGTTAGGAATTAATCAAAATTACATAATTAAGAAAGTAAATTCGAAATTAAATCCTTTTATAAGCCTTATAGAAAAAATAAATGTGAATGAACCAATAAAAACTGTATATTATAACCAACATAATAAATGGACAAATGTGGATAATATTGAATTATCTTCTAAGGCTCAATGGATTCAGATTATACATGATAGAAATGTGTCAAACTCGCTAATAGGAGATTTTACTTTAGCTTTAGGAATTTCTCGAAGATTTGAAATATGTAATATTGAAAGAATTAACATTTATTGGATGGGGCTTATACCATTAATTAAAAGAAAAATTAAATTTATTTTGAAAATGTGAAATATGTTTATTAAAAAACTTAGGAGACTTGTTGAGGAGTTCCGAGAAAAACATAAAAAGGAAATTTCTTTACTAAGAGAGCTCGATTGGGCAAACACCTACCACGATAGTATTAGAGGAAAAGTTTGGTTGGAAACATTGCCATTAAATATTGGACGATGGGCTGGTAATTACACCTTTTTTTATGTTTTAAATAGAGTGTTAAGTGACTACAAACCAAATACAATTTTAGAATTTGGACTTGGAGAATCTACAAAATTTATTTCTAGTTATTTAGAAAATATGCTATTTCAATCAAAACATTTGGTTATTGAGCATGACGATAATTGGAAAGAGACTTTTTTAAAAATAAATAAAGTTTCTCATAGAACAAAAATAACTATTGTGCCAATGAGAGAAGATGTTATTAATAATCATATAATAAATTGTTATGAGGATTTAAAGAGTAAAATAGATTTAAAATATGACCTGTATGTAATTGATGGTCCATTTGGAAGTCCTAATTTTTCAAGGTTTGACATAGTGAATCTGATGTCTGATTTTAATGAAAAAGATGAGTTTATAGTGATTTTTGATGATTACAATAGATTAGGAGAAAAAGAGACAGTAAACGAGATTATCGATGTTTTAATGAATAAAAATATAAAAGTTTTTACAGCGAGTTATGAAGGAAGTAAAAGTACAATGATTATTACTACTACTAAGTATAAATATTTAATTACTTTATAATAATGGAGCTACCTTTAGTTTCAATAATAATCCCAACATTCAATAGATCACATATTATTATTGAAACTTTAGAAAGTGTACTGATGCAAACATATTCTAACTGGGAATGTATTGTAGTAGATGATGGGAGCAAAGATAATACTAATGGAATAGTTGAAAGGTATTGTCAGAGAGATAATCGTTTTCAATATCATCGTAGACCAATAAACAGACCCAAAGGAGCAAATGCATGTCGAAATTATGGGTTTGAGATAAGTGCAGGGAAATATGTGAACTTTTTTGATGATGATGATTTAATGTTGGAAAATTTTATCGAGTTAAAATTGAATACTATAGAAGGTAGTAAATATGATTTTGTATTTTCAAAAACAGTAAACTTTCTCGAAAATGGAATAGAATTCCCTATGTTTGAAGGAGATAATAATGAAAAATTAGTGACTATTAATAATTTCATTTTAGGAATAATTACTTGGTGTACACCAGATTTTTTTGCAACAAAATCTTGTTTAGAGGGAATCTATTTTAATGAAATGTTAAAATCGGGTCAAGAATATAATTACTTTATTAAAATATTAATGTATACACAGAACGGTTTGTTTACTAATAATATTTTAACTAAACGACGTATTCATAATCATTCCATTCAGGAGGAGCAAAAGTGCAATGAAGAAAAATATAGATTAAACAAGTATATTGTTTATGTTGTTACGTATGAAGAAATATTACTAAGTGCTGATAGAACTGCTTTAAATCAATTATTAAATTTGGCAATGTCTAAAGCTTTTGACATAATTTTAAATAATGAAAAATTACCAAATTTGAGATTTTTATTAAGAGCAGTTTTAAAACAAAAAGGATTTTTTAAAATGAATGTTTATGTGATATCTTTAATTTTTGCAAGGTTTTTTAATAAAGGCTATTCGCTGATGAATTATTGTCGAAGATAATTTGAATTTTTCGAATAGTATGATTAATAGGTTAAAATGCGTATAGGATCAAATCCCAATAAGAACAAAAAACTAGAACCATCAGAATATTCTCATCAGATTGTTATACCTATTTATATACCAAATCAAGAAGGTTATTTTAAAGATAGTTTAAAAATATTAAAGATTTGTTTGAAATCTCTATTCAATACTATTCATCAAAAAACATGTATTACTCTAGTAAATAATGGTAGTTGTCAAGAGGTTAAAAAATATTTGGATAACTTATATCAAGAGGAAAAAATTCATGAATTAATTCATAGCGAAAACATTGGTAAGCTTAATGCTATATTAAAAGGCTTGGTAGGTAATGAGATTGAATTAGTTACGATTGCAGATTCAGATGTTTTATTTCTTACTAATTGGCAACAAGAAACATTGCGGATTTTTAAAAATGTTCCTAAAGCAGGAGTTATTGGTGTTGTGCCACAATTTAAAATGTATGAAGCGCATTGTGGAAATGTTATTTTTGATAATTTTTTTAATAAAAAGCTACGTTTTTCAGCAGTTAAAAACCCAGAAGGATTAAAAAAATTTTATGAAAGTATTGGGTGGGATAAAACCTATAATCAAGATTATTTAAAATTTAATTTAAGTTTAAAAATTAGTGCAGATTTAAATGTATTGATTGGTTCTGGTCATTTTGTTGCAACTTACAAAAGGGATGTTTTTAAAGATATAGTATCTTTTATTGGGTATAAATTAGGTGGAATTAGTGAAACATATTTGGATAAAGTACCATTAAAAAAAGGTTATTGGCGATTAACAACTCACGATAATTATGCCTACCATATGGGGAATAATTTTGAAAGCTGGATGGAAATCAATACAAGTATAAAAGAGAATGATGAGTTTGCAATTTCAAATTTTCCTACATCTAAGTACGTAACAAGGCATAGTTATTTTCTTAAGAATAGAATATTTGTTAAATTTATCTCTATGCCTTTTTTGTATAGATTATTTTTAAAATGGAAAGGTTTACCGAAACATATGATAAACAGGTATTAAGATTTATATGAGCAAACCAAAATTCACCATAGCAATACCAACAAAAAACAGGCTTTCTAATTTAAAGTTTACTCTAAAAAAAATAGAGAATTTATTAGATAGAAAAGATGTTGTTTGTATTATTTGTGATGATGGTTCAGATGATGATACCTTTGAGTACATAACCAAAAACTATCCTGAGATTAAGATCTTTAAAAACAAAAAATCTAAAGGAATTCATTTTACCAGAAATTTGCTTCTAAACAATGCCAATACACCATATATTCTAAGTATTGATGATGATGCCCATATTATTACTGAAAATGTATTAGAGATAGTTGAAAATTATTTTACGCAAAAACCGCAAGTAGGTTTATTGTCATTTAGGGCTTTCTGGAATAAGGATAATCCAGTTACCATGGATACCAAACAAAAACCAGAACAAGTAAAAAGTTTTGGAGCGGTAAGTTTTGCCTTGCGTCATGAAGCTTGGAAAAGCATACCAAATTTCCCAGAATGGTTTGTTTTTTATGGTGAAGAAGATTTTGCGGCATTTCATTTGTTTATAAAGGGATGGCAAATACATTACGTACCGCAAGTTTTAGTTCACCATAGAGTAAATATAAAAGAAAGAAAAAAAAATAAAGATTATCGGTTACGTTTAAGGCGTTCTTTAAGATCTGGATGGTATCTTTATATTTTATTTTACCCTTGGAAATTAATTCCTAAAAGATTTTTATATACGTTTTTTGTTCAAATAAAATTAAAAGTATTTAAAGGAGACATTAAGGCTTTATTTGCAATATTTCAGGCCATTTTTGATGTTTCGTATAATTTTAAGAGGCTTTTAAAAAACGCTAATAGATTAACAAGTGAAGAGTTTTTAAGGTATAAAAAACTTTCAGAACCAAAATTATACTGGTCTCCAGAAAAGGACTAAAATTTTAAAAATATTTTTTATAAATTGAAACAAAATACCATAGCCATCATACCCGCCAGAGGAAACTCCAAGCGTTTGCCTAACAAAAACATCAAGTTATTGGGTGGAATACCTTTGTTGGTTCACAGTATAAACTATGCAAAACAACATGATTTTATAGATGCTATTTATGTTTCAACAAATGATGAAGACATAAAAAGAGTCGCATTAGCTCAACAAGCTTTAGTAATTGATAGACCAAAAGAATTATCAGGAGATTTTGAACCAACGGTCACAGCTTTAAAACATGTTTTAGAAACAATAAAAGATTCTATAGAAAATGTTATATTACTTCAACCGACTAACCCATTGCGTCCAAAAAATTTATTAAAGGAGGCGTTTCATCAATATAATAAAAATCAATGTGAGAGTTTGTTCACTGTTTCTAGAAATCAACAAAAATTTGGTAAAATTGAAAACGCTATTTTTAAACCATTTAATTATACCATTGGGCAGCGTAGTCAAGATTTAGAACCTCTGTATTTTGAAAATGGCTTGTTATATATAACAAAAGCAGCTCATATTTTAAATAACCAAATTATCACAAAAAATGCGTTTCCGCTAGTTGTAAATCATTTCTTTGCATCCATAGATATTGATGCACAAGAAGATTTCGATATCGCAGAATTTATGATAAAAAAGCACAATAATGAATAACCCATTCATAGAAATAGCAGGCCGCAAAATAGGATTAGACTATCCGCCTTTGGTTATTGCAGAAATTGGCATTAATCACGAAGGGTCGCTACAAGTTGCAAAACAAATGGTGGAAGCCGCTTACAGAGCAGGTGTTGAGGTTGTAAAACATCAAACCCATATTGTTGCAGATGAAATGAGTCGTGTTGCAAAGCAAGTGATCCCCAGAAATGCCAATGTTTCTATTTATGACATCATGGAACGTTGTGCACTAAATGAAGAAGATGAATTAGCATTAAAAAATTATGTAGAAAGCAAAGACATGATTTTTATATCGACACCATTTTCACGAGCAGCAGCAGAACGTTTAAAACGTTTTAATATTTCTGCCTACAAAATAGGTTCGGGTGAATGTAATAATTATCCATTATTAGAGCATATTGCTCAATTTGGAAAACCCGTAATTTTAAGTACGGGTATGAATACCATTGAAAGTGTTAAAAAAGCAGTTGCTATTTTTGATAAATATAAGGTTCCGGTAGCATTGTTACACACCACAAATTTGTACCCAACACCAATTCATTTAGTGCGTTTAGGAGCGATGACTGAGTTACATAATGCATTTCCAGATAAAGTTTTTGGGTTAAGCGACCACACTTTAAACAACAATGCATGTTTAGGAGCGGTTGCTTTAGGTGCCTCTATTTTAGAACGTCATTTTACCGACCACATGCAGCGTCAAGGTCCGGATATTATTTGTAGTATGGATGAAAATGCGTGTAAAGAACTCATTTCAAGTAGTAAAGAAATGGCGCTGATGCGAGGCGGGAAAAAAGAGCCAGTGAAGGAGGAACAAGTTACAATCGATTTTGCTTTTGCTACGGTTTGTAGTATTTCAAATATTCAAAAAGGGGCTATTTTTACAAAAGAAAATATTTGGGTAAAACGTCCTGGAACTGGTAAAATTTTAGCTGAAAAGTTTGATAGTATTTTAGGAAAAAAGGCCAATCGGGATATTGATAATGACGAGCAATTAACTTGGGACGATATTGAATAAATGTTATTTGTCACGCTGAGCTTGTCGAAGCGTTAATGAAATTACAGAAAATTTAGATTTCGGCAGTATTTCGACAAGCTCAGTCTGACAAAAAGAAGTTGATATTATAACATAGAATGCAATGTCACGCAGAGCTTGTCGAAGCGATAAATCAGCGCAAAAGGACTTCGACAGGCTATTAGATTAGCCTTTTTA
>CAXBHA010000105.1:0-7338 GCA_963974955.1 uncultured Yeosuana sp.
CATTATGAAACGTTTTAATCTATTATCAGAACCCACAGAGATGCTTTATAACCAGGGAAAGTCCGCTATAACGGAATATCAGATTATAGCTGCCATCCCCGTAGACAAAGTCAGGGAAATACTCGCACTTGCAGACTTCCGGCTCTCAGAACTGGCCAGATGGGATATGGAATGATGGCTTAAGATAGCAGGGATAGTATATGCAAAAGCCACTGCACTAGTCACCTCATTCGAACTGGTAGAACACTTCTACATTATGCTGCTAGAAATTTGAGGAACCTAATTAAATATACAGTAAGAAAAATCATAATAAATTAATATTCCAGATAAATAGGAACTATCGTTAAACTCCAAAAAAATTGTAAAAGTATTTACTACAATACAAACTAAATATATGCCATAAATATGAATTATAAAAAATTATTAGCAGTCTTACAAATAATACACTTACTTGAATAACAAAATTGAAAACAATTACTGCGGAACATTATCCTGATTATTTTTATTCATCTGTAAATATGCACGTTCCCAAATAGCTTCACTAAATACGGCTCCAATTAAACACAAAAATAGCAAAGTGTACATATTTAGATCAATATTTCCGTCTGAAATTATTTCAGTCCCACCCTTTGCACTTAAAAATATAACTAAAGAAGCAGAAACACCACCAACTAAAGTACTACTAACGTCATCCTTAAATAAAGGGTTAATATTAGAGGAACGATTCCGATCCCGAATAATCGAGGAAATTCCCGCACCTAGTAAGCCAAAACCTAACATACCTGAAATAAGAATCATTTCTTTGCTTTGAGTATTAATAAGCCAATTAGCCAAAATTCCAAAAAATCCTAAATTAAGTGTACTTTCACCAAATATCGGTACTTCATAATTAGGTATAAAGTAATAGTCATTCCAATAGGGGTATGTAGATAGATAAATGAAAGGTACTCTGATTGGCCCATTAAATCCTTCCTTAAGATATTCTAAATTAATTTTGAACTCATTTTTGATTACATCTAACTCCTCAGCATTCCGTTTAATAGTGGTATTAATGACGTCCGTATAACTTTGAATTGCAGAACTATAATTTGAACCATACTGTATAAGATAGTTTAAACATTTGTTATAATAAACAATTCGGGCGTTTCCAATCGCTACTTCATTCTGGGTGTTTTCATAAATTGTCTCTACTTTAACAATCTCCGTTTTCAAATCATTAATAAATTTATCCTTCAAACCAAGAGTTAGGGTCTCTAGATTTTTATTTCTATTAAGAAAATTATCTATTCCAATCATTACAGCACTAGCAGCATTCTTCAAATTTGCTTTGTTGTTGTCTAAGTAAAGTGAATCTTTATGAGATCCATTAATAGAATCCAATTCAATCAAGAAATTTGAAAAATAATTTTTAAAAGGGGTAAAATCATCTGAATTAACTTCCTGATCATTGATGTAGGAAATATCCTCATATTGTTTAAGAATTAGGTCCGTTTTGTTTTTAAAATCATCATAGGTTAACCCTTCATTAAAATTTCCCTGTTCAAAAATTGGTATTGCAATAATAGAAGCGATACTTAGGAATCCGCCTAATATAAATATTGATAAAAATAAAAGATTGGACTTGTTTCTAATTATCCAAGAATTCAAATAATTTTTACCAATAGAATCAAATTGAAGATTATCACAAATTTTTGCAATAACAAAAAGTAAAAGTATACCTAGAATTCCGTGCTTAATATTACTATAATCATGTCCAGAAATAGCATTCATAAAATTTGTAGAAAACGCTAGAAAAATATCTTTAAAATAGGTAGCTATAATCAATCCAACTTTACTAAAGAAGGTTAAGATATGATCAGTAGTTTGGTTATTATCAACATTAATGATTTCATATCCATCATAAAATCCATCATTATATCCTTTACTATAGTCAAAGTTAGAATTTGCTCTGCTCATGGGAAACGAATCAGGAGAACTAGAACTAATATCAATTTCCTTTCCCTCCCAATTTGGTCTTTCAAGATTTCTAACAATTATTTTCGTGGTTGAACTAATTAAATAAAATAACGGTAAAATTAAAACAAGTTTTATAGACTTAAAGTATAACAGCGTAACGATACCTACAGAAATAATCTTAGATGTTATGTTGGAAGATATACGATTTAATCCGGTAGAAATTAATAGAAATGCAAAGTAGATAAAAACAGTTATAAAAATTATAACTATTGTGGCAACAAAAATATTAATATATTGTAATAAAATTTTTAATGATTCATCTGAAGTAATATCATACGAAACAGCAATTATCATTAAAAGAATAATTGGAATCATCAAAACAAATATAAATGAAATTAATACGATCCTAACATTCATACATTTGTCTTTTTTGGTGAGGAAATGTCATAATCTCTTGCTAAGAACTAAATTAGAATTAAATAAATTATATTTCTATCAAAAATTTGATTTTAAAATATTAATTAAATAATGATTATGTAATTATTTAATTAAAACATTATATTTCAGCATATGGGCTAAATAACACACCTACTTATTTAGTTTATTCCCATATTCATCCAATATGTTTCAAATTATTATCTTACGATATTAATACTCTGATCACAACCTGAAATAATTTTTCAAACAATTTAAAATAAAATTTAAATTTCTAGCAATTAAACACATTTAATATTGGATAAATATCGGTCATTATTACTGATCGAATTTAATAGATAAAACTGTTTAAAATTTAATCGGAGATTATCTATAAGTCGTTTAATGAGCTTTTTATGAGACTGATGGTTGACACAAGTCCAAATAATTGCCATATCCACCTACAATAACTAGATGCATTAATATAATGTTACTCAATTATTATTTAATATTAGAAAAAGTGTAAGAACGTAGTTCCAAACTTTACCGTTATCATCCCACCGTACTCTAACTCGTTAAAGTTGTCAGCTCCTTGTGTTCTGATATTCAGAAATGGCGAAACCCCAATTTTCACGTTATCTTTGATTAATGGATAATAGAAAACCCAAGTTTCAAATCTTAACCTATTCAAATTTTGGAAAGGATTATTATTGCCACTAGCTCCTGTGAAATCATAATACACCGTAGGAGCATAGCTAAAACTTCCTTTTCCCGGATAATATTGCAATGATAACGCTGGTGAAAGTAGTGGCTTTACGCTAGGTGCGTCAATTCTTACGTTTGTGGTTGCAACCACCCCGTTATTATTTGGAGGATTAACTACACCGACTTCATTCGCAGCTTTCCAGTCGTAGGAATATCTAAGTCTAAATTGTGGTGAGAACTGTTTCGCCTCATTTTTTCCTTTGGTGAAGAAGCCGATGTATTTCAACTCAAATGCGTATGATACTTCTGTGTCTTTTATCTCACTAGATTTTGTACCGGTCGGATAATATTTAAATTCACTGCTACCATATTCAAAATGACCGCCTATCGAGTGACTCGAAATGCTACCAATTACACCAGCATTTACTTTGGTATATTGTATAGCAAGAATTCCTCTCCATGTGGATGAAAACCTGTCAATCTGTATCACATTATCAGATTTTGACGTTAATGGCATCCTAATAATTGGTCTAATAATCAGTCCTTGTCCATTTTCATCTTTTGACCAATTGAGTTCTGGACCAGCTTCTATTTGTCCATCCTTTATTGAGGTGGTTACATTTATAAATGGCAGAATATTCAATTTTGCATCTTGTGCAAATCCAAACAATGGTTGGAATAATAAAAAACTATAAAATAATTTCTGTTTCATAATAACCTCCATGTAGCTTTAATGTTAAACTCTGATCATCTGCCGTTCCTGGTAAATCGATGCCTAGTTTGAAGGAAGCGTCATTAATACCAACAACTCTTATTTTGATTCGTACCTGAGAATCAGGTATTTTTCCAGACCAGGTTCTTTTTTTTGTACCATCCGACTGGATAACCATAATTCCATTGATAAATGCATAAAACATTGTTAATCCTCCGCTTACTGCTTCAAGGGTTAATGTGAAATTTCTTTTCGCTTCTGTTGGAAGTGTTACATTAGTTTTCTTTGCCATAGTATTTTAATTAGACATCCAATCGCTATTATTTGTATTAAATTGTCGGAAATATTGGACAGCTTTTCCTACATTCTAGATATGGATTTATATTTAATTTTATAAATTAAGCAAGTATATATATTCAAAGTGCATTGTAAAGAGTTTTATTTGCTTGACAGTTGATTATAATTAAAATTTAATTATAGTTATAAACTAGTTTTTAAAATTATATTTTAAAATTCAGTCGGATGAAGTTGAAAGATTTTTTTGCACTGTACTCTTCACAATCGCCTCTCTCCCCGAATGCACTTGCAGCTTCTCATAAATATGCTCCAAATGCTTCCTTACTGTCTTATCAGAAATAAACAACTGCTCCCCAATCTGCCTAACCGACATCCCTTTCTTAAGCCATATTAGCACCTCCAGCTCCCTTTTACTTAACTTTTCCATTCCATGGGATATAAGTTCTTGGGTTTTCGGTTTCTCTTTCAAATAATTCAATGCCATACTTGCCAGAGATGGCGAAAGAGGAAGCCCCCCTTCAAGGACATCGTCTATGGCATTAATAAGTAGATGTGGCTTTATCTCTTTGAGTAAATAACCAGATGCTCCGGCTTTTAAAGCTTCAAAGAGCTTTTTTTCATCATCCATCACTGTCAGCATTAGAATCTTCAGATTAGGATATTTTTCCTTTGCCAATCTTGTGGTCTCAATGCCATCAATTCCGGGCATAGAAATATCCATTAATATGACATCAGGTAAATCCCCCAGTTCCATGGCTTTTAATGCCAAAGATCCATCACGCTCTTCCCAAATTATCGTTAACTCTTTACCCAATGCTAACTTGTCCCGGATATCCTGGCCAAGTTGGGAATTGTCTTCAACGAGTCCGATCTTTATCATCTTTTTGAAAGGAGAAAAGGTTAATGGGTAGTAACAAATATACAGTATCAGATATCAGCTATCAATACGTCAAATGCCGTAATTATTAGGTAGTTAAAGGTATGGTAACTTGTATTTCTGTTCCTGAATTTCCGGACCTTAAATAAATAATACCTTCCATTTCTGCAGCCCTCTTGCGCATATTTTCAAGTCCGAATCCAAAGAAGGATTTCTCTGGATCGAAACCGATGCCATTGTCTTTAATCACCAGGTTTAGTTGAGGTGGATTAATCAACAATTCAACCACTATTTCATCGGCTTGAGCATGTTTAATTATATTCGCAATTGCTTCCTGAGTTAGTCGCATCAGGTGAACGGCTACTTCTGGTGAAAGGATGATATTTTCAACTGGATTTGAACACTGCCAGGTTAATCTGGGATATCCTTGATCCTCCCATAGGTTCTGTAGAAAACCATGCAGCCTCAACGCCAATTGGGCACAAGTCACTTCTTTCTTATTTAAAATCCAGATGGTTTCCCGTAGGAACTGGTTGGTATCCCTAGTGAAATCACGTAACTGTTGAAGTTGTTTTTGCTGTGAATTGTCTGCTAAAGAAAGGATATCTAACCTTGAAATAATATGGGTAAGTTGAGAACCTATGCCATCGTGCAAGTCTCTAGCGAGATGTTCTCGTTGTCCATGGAGTTCGTTGTTTATACGTAGCGAGGAAATTTTTAAATCCTGCAATTCACGCTCAGCATCCCAAAAAGCTTTTTGCTGCTCCATATGTAACACGGTTAGTTTCTCCTGAGCGTCTCTTATTACCTGTTGACGAACGATCCATCCAATCGCAATCAGCAGAATTTGAGCTGTAAGTGCTATCCTTAAAAATTGCATATCCGGAACGTGGAGGTTAGCTGCATTTAAGTTGACCAAGATAAAATTGGCTACGAAAAAAATAATTACAAAGGCTTGAGAAGCCAGCAATAGCCAGACAGGTCGGAATTTGCGCTGAAATGCATCTCCTATATAACTACCCCAAAGAACGGTTATGGAAATTAGCATGAGTATTCCGAACCAATAACCAGTACTGTAAAGAATGTCATTGGAATTACTGTAGCCGTAATTGGTTAGAAAGATACAACCGGCTACGGCAGCGAAAAACCACCAGGGACTTATCCGAAGCCACCATTTTGGCGATAGGCTGGGAATGACCAGAAATTTTCGACTAAACAATAAGTAAAAACAAATGCCCAGATTGAGAAGATGTGGGTTTAGAATGGGATTGTAATACTTGTACAAAGATGGTTCAAGGTATATTCCCCATCCATCTATTAGTAAAGCATATAACGAAAAGCAAGTAATATAGGCTGCAAAATAATAATAGATGCGCTTTTTTTGAATTAAATAGGCAGCTAGGGAAGCAAAAAGAACTGTTAAAATCATTCCAATAAAAAGCGCCCACCTCCAATTGGATTCATTTGAATAATGGATAAATTCTGGCTGATTCCAAAATTTCACAAAGTATTTCATAGGATAACCTGCATAATTATCCCCATGGATAATCACATCAAAGGTTTGATAATTCTTTATAGGAAGTTCAGTCAGAAAATAGCGGTGCTTCAGCGGATTATAATTTATTTTTGACAAATGGGCGAATCCAGTGGCTGGAAACTCATGAATATTACCGGGATTGTCAATTAGCCATATTTTTAAAGTATCAATAAAAGGAGTCTGCAACTCCATAAATATGGGTTGGGCTGTTTCACTGTTCACCTTGATGTTAGCCCAGCCTGAACCTCCATTGTTGCCGAAATTGATAGCTGTAACTTCTTTCCATTCATGTTTGGGTAACGTAAGGATATCTGGAAAGGTATATAGAGAATTGGCATCATAAAATTGAAAAATTTGTTTTACCATCACAGGAGATTTAATGGTAATGCTGTTTTTTCCCCTTCGCTGGCTTAATAACCACCAGCTACCAATACCTAGAAGCCCTACAATGAGCAAAATCTGGGGCACGAATTTAAAAAACGTTCGATCGGTTTTAATAAAAATTGAAGTTAAAATAAATATTATATCAACTACAATTTAATTATATTATTCCACATTTTTATGTTTGTTAAATCTATTAATAAAATTTATCTTTTAACAGAGGAGTGATATCAATAGTTATTTACTTCCATTATGGTCTTTGATAGTCGGTAATATATTAATTCCAACCGAAAATTTGAATTGGGGAGATATGCCAAACCAATGACCCACCAAAGTTATGGGCTATTTCTTCACATGCATCCGGGTTGATTGTCTGAGATGTTCCATGAAACTACGGCATAATAGGAGGTGACTGACAGAGATTTTTTTATTCCGTTCCTCCTTGTGCTAAGTGAACAA
>CAXBHA010000106.1:0-7319 GCA_963974955.1 uncultured Yeosuana sp.
GTTGAATTGCCAGGAGTTATTAATCATTTTGCTTTTGAACCTGAAATTGTTTTTGCAGAATATAACAGTATGGACACCGTGCGAATTAAAGAAGTAAAGACAGTATTTGATAAAGCTGGTTTTAAAAACACAATTTCAGAAGATATTCAACTCGATATTTGGCGGAAATTCTTGTTTATTACTATGGTAAGTGGCATTGGTGCTATAACCAGAGTTATCTATAAATATTTACAGCAAAACGAAGAAATAAAACAGATAATATGGCAAACAGGTGAAGAAGTTGTTGCTGTCGCCAATGCAAAAGGGATCCAATTAAAAAAACAAGATATAGAATTTTCGATGCTGGCTTTTAATAATTCAGATCCAAATACAACGGCCTCCATGCAGCGCGATATGATGGAAGGAAAACCAAGTGAGCTCGAAAACTTCAACGGTTACATTGTTAATGAGGGTAGGCGATTAAATATACCAACACCAACAAATGCTTTTATATATTATTGTTTATTACCACAAGAAACTATGGCAAGAAGTTAATTGTTTTGTTTTTTGCTAACCAAATAGACCCCGATAACAACCAGTAAAAGACTTAGTATTTTAACTAAATTGATGTCTGCTTTGTATGTGTCCTGACCTAATAGTAATGCCGAAATCACAACTAACACAAAACTAATGGCTGGTTGTAGATACACATAACTTCCAGCAATAGATGGCGCTACCTGTTGTAAGGCGTAAATATTAAACAAATAGGTTAAAAAGGTAGTGCCAATTACCACAAAACCGATACTTAAATAGGTTTGCATGGTAAAGGCTTCATAATGGGTGTTTATTACATCATTAATTCCAAATGGTAACACAAAAACAAAGCCTAATAAAAATACCCAACTTATGATAGTAATGGGGTTGTATTTCATCATCAAAGGTTTTATTAAAACAAGATAAAGCGCATAAGAACAGGTGTTGATGAACACTAACACATTACCAAATAAAGAACTGGTTCCTTCAGTTTTATTTCCATACCAAACCAACAAAAAGGCACCAAGACCTCCAATAGTGATCCCCAATAATTTATATTTAGTAATTTTTTCTTTTAATATAAAGGCGCTAAAAATTAAAACCATAACCGGAATGGATGTGCTAATAATAGATGCATCAATAGGAGATGTTAAACTTAACCCGTGAAAAAACAAAAGCATGTTAAGCGCAGCTCCCAGAATGGCGCAAAGTATAATAATGGGATAATCCTTTTTGTCAATGGTCTCTTTTACAAAGTTTTTAATGATCCAGAATAGAAAGCCTGCGCCAATAAGTCTAAAAACGACTAAAGCAGATGGCCCAATTTTATCTGGCATAACTCCTTTTGCAATTATAAAATTAGCACCATAAATTAGGTTGGCTCCAAGAAGGGCTAAATGCGCTTTGTAGGTTTTGTTTTTCAAAAAGTGTTTTTTTAAAGATTACTGCGAAAATAGAAATTTGAAATTGATTTTTTGAATGTCCGTAATTTGTCATAAGTCTGAAAACATAATGATTTTGTCATTCCGACAAAGGAGGAACCGCATTGATTTTCAATGGATTCTTCATTTCGTTTCACTCCATTCTGAATGACAAAAATGATATTATGAATGAATACGGACATTCAAATTAATTTTTTCATTTTTGCAGTGAAATGAGAATTGACTGTATTTCTTTATTGGCATGATTGTAGCCAATTTTATAAGCTTTATCAATTCCTTTGGTTTCCAATGTCCCAATGGTATCAATTTCTTTTGGGGAAAACACATAATTACATAAATTAAATTTTTTTATATTATTTGCTTCTAAACCAAGATGGTATACACGGTAGACTAATTTTAAAGATGTGTTGATCTCTGATTCATTGATAGGGGTTATTGGATTAACAAAACTGCCAATAATGTTATGAATCCGTTTCTTTTTTAGAGGCTCTACCGGGAAATTGTTTAAAATGCCTCCATCAGAATAAAAGCTATCATTAATTTTTAAAGGAGAAAATAATGGTGGCAAAGCACAAGATGCTATTAAGGGTTTTATTAATTCACCTTTACTAAAATATTCTAATTTACCAGATAATAAATTAGTCGCGGTTGTTGTTAATGGGTATTTTAATTTTTCAAATGAATTATCAGCAAAAAACTTTTTAAAAAACTTTTCATATTTACCACTATCTAAAATTCCAGGTTTATTACGTGCATATAATGAAAAACCCAAGATAGGTGTCTGCTTAAAAAACTGTATCATTTCATCTGTATTATACCCTGCAGCATATAAAGCACAAACTAAAGCGCCAGCACTTGTTCCAGAAACATGGGTTGGGACGATGCCGTTTTCCAACAATACTTTTATTAAACCTATATGCGCAATAGCACGAACACCTCCACCCGATAGCACTAAGCCAATTTCTTCATTCATAATAATTTAATCATAATGTTCAATAAATATACAATTATAAAAAATACCTTGAAGTAATTAAAATTGCTTTTAGTTTTTTCTTTTTAAACCGTAACTTTGCGCTTTGAATTCCGTCATTACGAGGAGTGAAACTAGCTTGTACTGAGCGTAGTCGAAGTATGGTAATCTTTTGAAACTAACAGATTGCTTCACTTTGTTCGCAATGACGTTAATATTTATACTATAGGATGAAATACCATTTCAACGAGATAGAAGCCAAATGGCAAAAATACTGGGCCAAAAACCAAACCTTTAAAGCTAAAAACAAGTCTGATAAACCTAAATTTTATGTATTAGACATGTTTCCGTACCCAAGTGGTGCGGGGTTACATGTTGGTCATCCGTTGGGGTATATTGCGTCTGATATTTATGCGCGTTACAAACGCCATAAGGGATTCAACGTATTACATCCACAAGGATATGATAGTTTTGGGTTGCCGGCAGAGCAGTATGCTATTCAAACAGGGCAACATCCGGCGGTTACTACCGAAGAAAACATCAAAACCTATCGTCGTCAATTAGATCAAATAGGTTTTTCTTTTGATTGGTCTCGTGAAGTACGAACATCGGACCCTAGTTATTACAAATGGACACAATGGATTTTCATACAGTTATTCGAGTCTTGGTATAACAAGGATTCTAATAAAGCTGAAGCTGTTTCAGAATTAACAAGCATCTTTTCTTCGGAAGGAAATTTAAAAGTAAATGCCGTTTGTGATGATGATGTGATATTTTTTTCTGCCGAAGAATGGAATTCCTTTTCATCTAAAAAACAACAAGAAATACTATTACAATACAGACTTACTTATTTAGCTGAAACCGAAGTAAACTGGTGTCCTGCTTTAGGGACCGTGTTGGCGAATGACGAAATCGTCAATGGTGTTTCCGAACGTGGCGGTCATCCCGTTATTAGAAAAAAAATGACCCAATGGAGCATGCGTATTTCTGCTTATGCCGAACGCTTGCTTCAAGGTTTAGAGACCATTGATTGGACAGACTCGCTTAAAGAAAGCCAACGCAACTGGATTGGAAAATCGGTTGGGGCATCAGTGTCGTTCCCCATCCTATCCTTCCCCAATGGGGAAGAGAAAACAGGAACTAAAATTCCTGGGTATATGACTGGTGGAAATAATTCTCATTTGTTGCTTGAACGTGCTAAAGACATGCGCGCAAATCCTACTCAAGCAGAAGCTGCACTTTGGGGACAATTAAGAAACAAAAATTTGGATGCTAAATTTAGACAGCAACATTTAATAGGAGATTATATTGTCGATTTTGTTTGTTTGGATAAAAAATTGATTGTTGAAGTTGACGGGAAAATTCATCATTCCCAAATTGAAGAAGATGCAAAACGAACAGAAATTTTAGAAAACGATTATTATAAAGTCATTCGCTTTAAAAATGAAGAAGTTTTAGGGAATATAGATGTTGTTTTAGAAAAAATAAATCAAGAATTAACCCAAAGAAAATCAGTCAAGAGTAAGCCACACATGAGTGAGCAAGTTCCCCCTTCGGGGGCTAGGGGGATTGAAGTCTTCACAACACGACCCGATACCATTTTCGGAGTGAGTTTTATGACATTAGCACCCGAACACGAATTAGTATCCAAAATCACAACTTCAGAACAAAAAGCAGAAGTTAAAGCTTATATCGAAGCCACTGCAAAACGAAGCGAGCGTGATAGAATGGCCGATGTTAAAACCATTACAGGTGCATTTACAGGGGCGTATGTTGAACATCCATTTACAAAAGAACCTATTCCCGTTTGGATTGGCGATTATGTGTTGGCAGGCTACGGAACTGGTGCGGTGATGTCGGTACCATGTGGTGACCAGCGTGATTACGATTTTGCAAAGCATTTTAATATTCCAATTCCTAATATTTTTAGCCCCCTAACCCCCAAAGGGGGAATTGATAACTCTACGGACATAATAGAGTTGCAAGCTTTTACTGAGAAATCAGGATTTGTTTTAAAAAATTCAGGCTTTTTAAACGGTTTAAATTATAAAGAAGCCACCAAAAAAATCATTGAGGAACTTGAAAAATTAGGTCAAGGACAAGGCAAAACGAATTATCGATTGCGTGATGCCGTATTTTCTCGTCAACGCTATTGGGGTGAGCCTTTCCCTGTTTATTATGTAAATGGGATGCCACAAATGATTGATGCCAAATACTTGCCAATTACCTTACCCGAAGTTGATAAATATCTGCCTACCGAAACCGGCGAACCACCATTGGGAAACGCCAAAAAATGGTATTGGTTGCAATATGGCGATAAAGCCGACATTGTTTCAAAAGAAGAGTTTGAGAATTCCTCCCCATTGGGGAGGTTAGGTGGGGCATTAGAACTCAACACAATGCCGGGTTGGGCCGGAAGTTCGCAGTACTTCAATCGATATATGGATCCACATAATGACAATGAGATTTTCTCTCAAGAAGCTATCAATTATTGGCAGCAAGTGGATTTATACATTGGTGGTAGCGAACATGCCACAGGACATTTATTGTATTCTCGTTTTTGGCAAAAGTTTATGTTTGACAAAGGTTTGGTGCCACATGACGAGTATGCTAAAAAACTGATTAACCAAGGGATGATTTTGGGAACAAGTGCGTTTGCTATTCAAATTGCTCCAATAGTTGAAATTAAAAAATTAGAAATTAGAACAAGTTCTTTTACTAATCGATTTAAAACTATTTTCTTGTCATCGAAATATAAAGATAAGAAGAGTAGAATTTCTTTGGATGAGAAAATAAATAATATACTTCTACGACCAATATTTAATGATATTTTTGAAGATTTAAAGAAAGAAGTTAGAGAATATACAAATGAAGAATTTAATCTTGAAGATATAAGTTTAATGGAGTTTGATAACACCCATATAGATGTTTCCTGTGTAAATACTTCAAATGAACTTAATATTGAAGCTTTCAAAAAATGGAGAAATCAATATGAAAATTCAGTGTTTATTGGAGAAAATGGAGAAATAATAAAAGATGGTAATGATGTTTTCAAAGTACGTCGCGAAGTCGAAAAAATGTCCAAATCCAAATACAATGTCGTCAATCCAGATGATATAGTAAAAGATTTTGGAGCAGACAGTCTGCGTATGTACGAAATGTTCTTAGGACCCTTAGAGCAATACAAACCTTGGAATACCGCTGGGATTACAGGAGTGCATAGTTTTCTTAAAAAACTTTGGAGATTATACCATCAAGGAGAAAACGAAACTTTTTACGTAACGAGTTCCCCTCCTTCGGAGGGGTTAGGGGAGGCTCTAAAAACACTTCATAAAACCATAAAAAAAGTTGAAGAAGATATTGAGAATTTCTCCTTTAACACATCGGTATCTACGTTTATGATTGCCGTTAATGAGTTGACAGCTCAAAAATGTACATCAAAAGAAATACTTGAACCTTTATTGATTCTAATTTCGCCGTATGCACCACATATCGCTGAAGAGTTATGGAATCAATTAGGACATGAGCAATCTATTTCAACAGTGCCATTTCCAAAATTCGATGCAAGCTATTTGGTAGAAAGCACTAAAAATTACCCTATTTCATTTAATGGAAAAATGCGCTTTACCATGGAATTACCATTGGATATGAGTAAAGAAGACATTGAAAAAACGGTATTAGCTTATGATAAAACGCAGGAACAATTGCAAGGCAGAACGCCTAAAAAAGTGATTATTGTTCCGGGTAAGATTGTAAATATTGTTGGCTAGTAACAATGTGTGAAAGAATTATTCTGAAAAAAACATAAAAACTGACAATATTTCACGCTTAAAAATTGGCGTTATTTTTGCTATATTTAATAAAAATTAAAGCATATAAAATGATTGGATATTATATATTACTCGGTGGGATTGCCCTTATAAGCTGGTTAGTAAGCAGCAAGTTAAAGCGTAAATTTGAAACCTATTCTAAAGTGCATCTTAAAAATGGCATGAGCGGGAAGGAGATTGCCGAAAAAATGTTGGCAGATAATGGTATTACAGATGTAGAGGTTATTTCTACGCCTGGACAATTGACAGATCATTATAACCCAAAGAATAAAACAGTTAATTTAAGCGAAGCGGTTTATGATCAGCGCAATGCAGCATCAGCGGCAGTTGCTGCTCATGAATGTGGTCATGCCGTGCAACATGCGCAGGCTTATGAATGGTTAACAATGCGTTCTGCGTTGGTTCCGATAGTAAGTGTTACTTCTGGAATGTCGCAATGGATAATTATTGGAGGCTTAATTTTGGGAGCTGCAGCTGGAGTAGGTTTGGGGTATTGGGTCGCTATTGCAGGACTCATAATGATGGGATTTGCAACCCTGTTTAGTTTTATTACACTTCCTGTGGAATACGATGCGAGTAACCGCGCTTTGGCATGGTTAAAAAATAAACACATGCTCTCACCTGAAGAATATGCAGGTTCTGAAGACGCCCTTAAATGGGCTGCAAGAACCTATGTGGTTGCCGCTATTGGTGCTTTGGCTTCATTAGTTTATTGGGCTATGCAGGTTTTAGGAAACAGAAATTAAAATCAAAATTAATTAAATTGTAAGCTCTGAACTATTTCAGGGCTTTTTTGTTTCTTTATAATCCATCAAAATAAAAAATGAATCATCCTCTAGAATACTACCAACAGCAATTAAAAATTTATCAAGACGAAGAAAAAAAGCGTATTAAACAAATGGCCTTGATAAGTACTTTTAGACTTTTGGTGTTTTTCTCAATTGGTTTTGGCATATACCTACTCTTCAATTACAGGCAATTTGCTGTCTTAGTGACGGTATTAGGTGTTGCTTTATTTATTTTTTTATTATCATATTTAAACTCTTTTTTAGATTTAAATTCTTT
>CAXBHA010000107.1:0-7299 GCA_963974955.1 uncultured Yeosuana sp.
CTCATCATTAATAGCTAAATTTTGGACGGAATACTGTTTGGTCTGAGAAAAGATTGTCGAACCCAATAAAAAAGAAAAAAAATATAAGAATCCCTTCATAACTTTAGCATAAATTATATTAAAGTTACTAAAAGTAATTTAGTCTCTTCTAAATTTCTTGGTTTCTTCAAAAATGTGTTCCAGTATAGCCGCGTCTTGTTCGGTAAATTCTATATGCCTTCTAAACATGACAGTTTTAGCAACGTCAAAGGCTTTTTTAGGTAAATACGTAGTAAATCCGCTATTTCCTCCCCATGTAAAACTAGGTATGAAGTTTCTAGGAAACCCACTGCCGAAAATATTCGCATTTACACCAACCACAGTTCCTGTATTGAACATGGTATTAATAGCACACTTACTGTGATCGCCCATAATAAGCCCACAAAATTGCAATCCTGTTTTTGCAAAACTTTCACTATTATAATCCCATAACCGAACTTCGGAATAATCATTTTTAAGATTTGAATTATTCGAGTCTGCACCAATATTGCACCATTCCCCTAAAACAGCATTTCCCAGAAAACCATCGTGGCCCTTATTAGAATAGGCAAATAGTACGGAGTTATTTATTTCACCTCCAACTTTACAGTAAGGGCCTACGGTTGTTGGTCCATAAATTTTAGCGCCAAGTTTTACTATCGCTCCTTCACATAAGGCTAGTGGCCCGCGTATAAGAGCCCCCTCCATTATCAACGTATCTTTACCAATATAAATTGGTCCGTTAGTGGCATTAAGAGTTGTAAACTCTAATGTAGCACCCTCTTCTATAAAAATATTCTCGGGGGAAATTACGTTGTTGCTTGAAGGAATTGGTTCAGACTTTCTGTCTTTTGTAATTAAATTAAAATCATCCTGAAGAGCCTCTCCGTTTTTGGAAAATATATCCCAGGTATGCTCGATGCCTATAATATCATCATTGAATTCTAAAATATCATATGTTTTAAAATCCACAGCATCTTGCGTGTCATTTGTGTAAAATGCCAGCACATTTTCATCTTTAAAAATGGCTTGGTTCTCTTCAAGATTCTTAATCATTTCAACCACTTCGAAATTTGGAAGAAAGGACGCATTAATCATAATATTGTTTTCCATTTCCACCATAGGAAATTTATCCGATAAATAATCCTCGGTAACCGTTGTTGTTGTAGAATCCAAATAGGCTTCCCATTTTTCACGAATCGTTAAAATGCCAACTCTTATTTCAGCGACAGGTCTTGTAAAGGTAAGAGGCAATAAATTGTTCCGAAATGGGCCGTCAAAAAGAATATAGTTCATTTTAAGTTCAAAGTTTAAAGTTTAAAGTTTAAAGTTTTTCACTCTCATCTTAAAACTGTTGTTTGGAGTATCAAAAGTAGGTTAATTGCACAAAATAAAAAAGCCTTTCAACACATGAAAGGCTTTTAGATATATGATTAACACCAGATTTATTTTTTAAACTTAGCGTATTTATTTTTAAACTTATCAATACGACCAGCAGTATCAACTAATTTAGATTTACCTGTATAATAGGGATGCGATGTTCTTGAAATTTCCATTTTGATTAAAGGATATTCAACTCCATCAACATCAATCGTTTCACTTGTATTGGCAGTAGATTTTGTTAAAAACACGTCTTCATTGGACATGTCTTTGAAAGCCACTACTCTATAATTTTCTGGGTGTATACCTTTTCTCATCGCTAAATACTTTTATTCATTTCAATTTTGGAAGTGCAAATTTAAGGATTTTTTACAAATGAACAATTTTTTTTATTACTTTTTATTACTCCCCTTTTTGTAACGTTTTGTTATATTTGTTTACAAACTAATTAACTCATATTTTTAAATTAAAACCAATATGGAATCACAACAACTTTCGCCAGGTAAATTTGCCAGAAATTATGGAATAATCTTAGGACTTATTTTAATTCTTATAGCCGTTATAATGTATGCTACTGGCATGCAATTGGAAGGCGTTCAATGGCCAATGTATATCTACTATGTATTTTTCCCAGTGGTCATTATTTATGCCATAAATCAATACAAAAAAAAACAAGGCAACATATTATCATTGAGTGATGCTATAAAAACAGGTCTTGCCATTGCCGTTATTAGCGCCTTGGTTTATACCGTTTACAATTTATTGTTTAATTATGTAATCGACCCAGAATTTATGCAACAAGCTGTTAAAGCTGAATTAGATAGAATGCTGGAAAGTGGCAAAATGACTGAAGAAATGATTGAACAAACTGCAAAAATAAGAGAAATATTTACTAACCCGTTTGTTGGAAGTACTCTGTGGATTGCCTTAAGTGCTATCACCGGTTTATTCTATTCTTTTATTGCTGGATTAATAATGAAGCGTGAACAATAATAAAAACTTATATTATTTGAGTATTTTTGAAACTTCAATTATTGAAGAAAAATCAGATGAACATATCTGTAGTCATACCACTACTTAACGAACAGGATTCATTAACAGAACTATATGATTGGATTGCTAAAGTTATGCAATCCAATCATTTTTCGTATGAAATCATTTTTATTGATGATGGCAGTACAGATAATTCATGGGAGGTCATTACAGAATTATCATCTCAAGATAAACAGGTTAAAGGGATAAGGTTTTACAGGAATTTTGGTAAATCGCAAGCCCTTCACGCAGGTTTTGAAAAAGCCCAAGGCGATGTTGTTATTACAATGGATGCCGATTTACAAGACAATCCCGATGAGATACCAGAATTGTATCATATGATTGTTAATAGCGAACTTGATTTGGTGTCTGGTTGGAAAAAGAAACGCTTCGATTCTATTTTATCCAAAAATTTGCCTTCCAAATTATTTAATTGGGCAGCTAGAAAAACGTCTGGAGTTAAATTACACGATTTTAATTGTGGTCTCAAAGCCTATCGTTTAGATGTTGTAAAACATATTGATGTTAATGGAGAAATGCATCGATATATTCCGGTTCTATCCAAAAATGCAGGCTTTAATAAAATAACCGAAAAAATAGTAAAGCACCAAGCCAGAAAGTATGGCGAAACCAAGTTTGGTATGGACCGTTTTATAAATGGTTTTTTAGATTTGATCACTATTTGGTTTTTATCCCGCTTCGGCAAACGACCTATGCATCTCTTTGGTACTTGGGGTGTTATTATGTTTACGATTGGTTTCGGTTTTGCTTTATATTTAGGAATTGATAAAATATTTTTAAATCCTTACGGAAGATTAATAACGGAACGCCCTCAATTTTTTATTTCATTAGCCACCATGATTATTGGTGCTCAATTTTTTGTTGCCGGTTTTTTGGGCGAAATAATTTTGAGAACCAAACCCGATAAAAAACGCTATTCTATTAAAACGGAATTAAACTTATAAGTTAAATCGTTAAATTTAGGCTTTCTAATTGTTAAATTTGCATATAATTTTATTACGCTATGATACACATTGAACCAGAACTTTTAAAACGTGTTAATACGTGGTTAACACCTGTTTTTGATGAAAGCACCCAAAAAGAAATTAAAGAATTAATTGCATACGATCCAGACGGGTTAAAAGAAAGCTTTTATAAGGATTTAGCATTTGGAACCGGAGGAATGCGCGGTATTATGGGAGTTGGCACAAACCGAATAAATAAATACACACTTGGACGAAGCACACAAGGCTTAAGCGATTATATGCTTAATTATTTTCCCAAAGAAACACCTAAAGTTGCTATTGCCTATGATTGCAGACATAACAGTAAAACATTAGCTAAAGTAGTCGCAAATGTATTTTCTGCCAACGGAATAGAAGTCTATTTATTTGAAGACTTGCGCCCTACCCCAGAGCTTTCATTTGCCTTAAAACATTTAAACTGTCATTGTGGAATAGTATTAACAGCATCCCATAATCCGCCAGAATATAATGGCTATAAAGTGTATTGGCAAGATGGTGGGCAGTTAGTCCCACCACAGGACGATGCTATTGTGAATAAAATAAATAACACGCCTTATTCTAATATAAAATTTAAAGCAAACGATTCTTTAATCCATTATATCGGGAAAGATGTTGACAAGGTTTTTATTGATGCATCTGTGAAAAACGGAAGTTTTAATACCGATAAAAAGGCAAAAGACAACTTAACGATTGCATTTACTTCATTACATGGAACTTCAATTACATTAGTCCCTGAAACCTTAAAACAAGCGGGATACAACAACGTTCACATTGTAAAAGAACAAGAAGTGCCAAACGGCGATTTTCCTACTGTAGTATCTCCAAACCCTGAAGAGCCAGCTGCTTTAAAAATGGCATTGGAATTAGCCGATAAAGTAAATGCAGACATTGTTATTGGAACCGATCCCGATGGTGATAGGTTAGGTGTTGCTGTTCGTAATTCTGATAATGAACTGCAGCTTCTTAACGGAAATCAAACCATGCTAATGATGACTGCTTTTTTATTAAAACAATGGAAAGCAAACGGAAAGCTTAAAGGACAAGAATTTATTGCATCCACCATAGTATCCACACCAATGTTAAACAAAGTTGCCGAAGCTTACAAAGTTGAAAGCAAAATAGTGTTAACTGGTTTTAAATGGATTGCAAAACTAATTAAAGATTTTCCACAACTTGATTTTATAGGTGGTGGTGAAGAAAGTTTTGGTTTTATGGTTGGAGATTTTGTTCGTGATAAAGATGCGGTTACATCTACCTTATTGGCATGTGAAATTGCAGCGCAGGCTAAATCTAGTGATAGTTCGTTTTACGGTGAACTTATTAAACTTTATTTAGAACATGGTTTTTATAAAGAAAAATTAGTGTCCATAACCAAAAAAGGGATTGAAGGGGCTCAAGAAATCACTCAAATGATGGTAGATGCGCGCGAAAACCCACTTAAAATAGTCAATGGTTCTAAAGTATTAAAAATTGAAGATTACGAATTGTCTATATCAAAACATATGCTAACCGGTAAAGAAACTACCATAGACATTCCAAAATCCAATGTGATAATTTATTATCTCGAAGATGGGAGTCAAGTTGCTTTAAGACCGAGTGGAACCGAGCCAAAAATAAAATTCTATGTGAGTGTTAATACTAAATTAAAATCGGCTACAGAGTTTAAAAAAACCGAAGCTTTACTGGATGCCAAGGCAGATGCCATTTTAAAAGACATGAAACTTATTTAATGAATCAATTTTTCAATATTTTAAAGTACGCGAAACCTTATAAGAGACTTGCTTTAGGACATGTCATTTCAAACATTTTTTATGCATTATTTGGGGCATTATCATTTATTGCTTTAATCCCTATGCTGGATGTTCTGTTTAAAACAGACTCATCTATAAAAGTTTTAAAAAAACCTGTTTATGAAGGTTTTACACATCTAAATTCTTTTTATAAAGACACCATGGCATACCAAATTAATTTGTATGCTCACGAAGATAAATCCAAAGCGCTTCTCCTTGTTATATTTTTTATATTTATTCTATTCTTTTTAAAAAACATTTTTGGCTATTTAGCTAATTACTTTATGGTATTTTTAAGAAACGGCGTAGTAAGGGATATAAGAAATGCCGTTTATAAAAAAACTATTGAGTTACCACTTTCCTATTTTTCTGAGCAAAAAAAAGGTGATATAATGGCACGTGTTACTAACGATGTTACAAATTTACAGTATTCTCTTTTACCTGTTTTAGAACTTGTAGTTAGAGAACCGTTAAGCATTATATTTACGGTTATTATGATGCTGGTTATAAGTGTTAAACTCACACTGTTTGTGTTTATTTTTATTCCACTTTCTGGTATTGTAATTTCTCGCATAGGAAAAAGTTTAAAACGCAAATCAGATCGTGTTCAAAAAGAACAAGGCGTTATTTTATCAACCTTGGAAGAAACACTTACAGGGCTTAGAATTATTAAAGGCTTTAATGCTCAAGATAAATTTTATTCTAGATTTACCGAATCAACCTCGCGGTTTTTTGGTTTTTCAAATAAATTATTAAACCGTCAGAATTTAGCTTCTCCTGCAAGTGAACTTTTAGGTATTTTAGTTATCTCCATTCTGTTATGGTATGGAGGCCAATTAGTTTTGGTGGACCAATCGCTCGATGGAAGTTCTTTTATTGCTTATATGGGATTGGCTTATAACATTTTGGTGCCTGCAAAAGCCATTTCAAGAGGGGTTTATAATATTAAAGAAGGGAGTGCTGCTGCCGAACGTATACAGGAAATATTAGATGCACAAAATCCTTTAAAGGATAAAGAAAATGCCATTGTAAAAACAGGCTTTGACTCTGAAATAGTATTTGAAAACATTTCTTTTAAATACGAAAACGAATATGTTTTAAAAGATTTTTCGTTAACCATTCCAAAAGGAAAAACCGTCGCCTTAGTTGGGCAATCTGGAAGTGGAAAATCTACCATAGCAAATTTAATTACACGGTTTTACGATGTCAATAAAGGACATATTTTAATTGATGGAATAGATATTCGCGATTTAACGACCACGTCACTTAGGGGTCAATTAGGTATTGTAACACAAGATGCCATTCTTTTTAACGATAGTATTAAAAACAATTTAAAACTTGGAAAGGATACCGCAACCGATACCGAAATAGTTGAAGCATTAAAAGTTGCCAATGCCTGGGAATTTGTTAAAGATTTACCCAAAGGCATAGACACCAATATTGGTGATTCTGGAAACAAATTATCGGGCGGACAAAAACAACGCTTAAGCATTGCGCGTGCCGTTCTAAAAAGCCCTCCTATTATGGTTTTAGATGAAGCCACATCGGCTCTTGATACCGAAAGCGAGCGATTGGTTCAAGTGGCGCTCGAAAATATGATGAAAAACAGGACTTCTATCGTTATTGCCCATAGGCTTTCAACCATTCAAAATGCAGACGAAATTGTTGTTTTAAACAAAGGTGAAATTGTTGAAAAAGGAAAACACACACAACTTATTGCTAAAAATGGCATTTATAAAAAACTTGTGGATATGCAAAGTTTCGAATAAAAAGCTAAAATAATTAGAACTAAAAAAGGATAGAGATTTGGGCTTCTATCCTTTTTTTCGTCCATAGTTAGATTTGGGGCAATCTAACAACATAAGTAGATTTTGATAGGGTAAAAGTATATTAAAAAAAACTTCCTTGCAAGAAAAAATGCGTTTAATCGTATTTATTTTACACTTAATCGATTAAAATAACACAAATACTTGTTTATCAATTATTTATGTTTAACACCTAAATTGCAAATTCAAAATAAAAAACATTTCCTGCATTTAAACTTTTAGTATATT
>CAXBHA010000108.1:0-7287 GCA_963974955.1 uncultured Yeosuana sp.
ATCTGCTGTGGTATAATAATTACCAGAGGTAACACCTGATGTTGGTGCTGGCTCTAAAAAATCGCTCTGACAGGAAACAACAACTACTCCTAGCAAAAGCATTACTAATATTTTTATTTGCTTCATAATATATTTTTTTAATTTATTAACCATTTTATTAAAAATCAAGATTTAAACCTATAGATATGGTGCTATAAATTGGCGATCCACCTCGTTGATATCCATACGTTGTAGGGCTTGTTTTATCAATTGCTTCAGGATTCCATCCAGTATAATTACTGGCTGTTTTATAGATTAGGTTTTGTCCTGTTGCATATATTCTAAGACCATTAATACCGTATTTAGAAGTAAAATCCTTTGGTATATTATACCCAATATTTACATTTCGTAATGCAATATAGGATGCGTCTTGAATGATAGAGTTAGTAAAAATCTTTTCTTTAATAAACCCTTGATCTGGTGTGGTTGCAGTATTAAAATCTTGAGAACTGTTAAACTGATTGAACATGTATTGGTCTGCCATGTTTCTTACTTCAGCCCCTTGTGACCCTTGAAACATAAAACTAAAATCAAAATCACCTATTTTAAATTCATTTGTAAAACTCCAAATTAAATCTGGATAGGGATCTCCTAAAGGTGCTTTATCTTCATCATCAATAATACCATCGCCATTTAAATCTTTCACATATACATCTTGCGCTTGTCCTCCAACTGGGTGATAAGGGTCATTTAAATATTGTAATGGAATCTCTTTATCAACAACCCAACCATAAAAAGTTGAAATTGGCAGGCCTTCTAAATTAACCCATTCTGCTGCTCTCTTATCATCTACATTTGTAATTTGCCCGTTAGAATCCGCAAAATCAACCAACGTGTTTTTGTTGGTAGTAGCTATTAATGTGGTATTCCATCTAAATTTTTCTTTAGAAATATTCCGTGTGCGAAGTTCAAATTCAAAACCTTCATTTTTAACTTTACCTAAATTAACCAATGCTGCATTAAAACCAGTTGTTACAGAAATAGGATTGTTTAAAAGCAATTGGTCGCTGGTACGTTTGTAATAATCTACAGAACCAGAAATAGCATTATTAAATAAGCCAAAATCAATACCAGGGTTAATTTCAACTGAACGCTCCCATTTTAATTCTGCATTGGCAATGTTAGCAGGATTGAACCCTGCAGTAAGATTTCCGTTAACCACCGCTGTGGTAGCACTCAACAAGGCCAACGAAGGATAATAATCCACTAATATGTTACCGGTACTTAAGTTACTAGTACTACTGGTTGCATCTGGGTCCACACTTCCTGTATTAAGTCTATCATTACCAGTAACACCATAACTTGCTCTAAATTTAAGTGAGTTTATTACATTGCTGTCCCTTAAAAAATCTTCATTGGACACATTCCAACCTACAGACGCCGCTGGAAAATTACCATACTTAAAATCTTTACCAAAAATAGAACTACCATCTCGTCTCATACTAAATGACGCCAAATATTTATTATCATAGGCGTAGTTTATTCTTGATACATAGGACAAGACTCTTTTTTCCCATTCAAATGCATCAGCATTTGTTATCAGGGTCGCATTGGCTATTTGTTTTACGGCATCAGAAGTATAACCTGCTCCTGTAATTGTAGAGTAAAATGAATTTCGACGTTCGCCCGAAACACCAACAATAGCACTTAGTTCATGTTTGCCAAATTCTTTATTATATGATAAGAAATTATCCCAAATTAAATAGGTTTCTCTTTGGGTTATCTCGTTCATATCAGCTGCTGAAGCCCCATTCCTATTAGATTTAGTACCTTGCCATCTTGTTCTTTTGGTATCTTGATAAGATCCTGAAAGTGATGTTCGAAAACTTAATCCTTTAATGATATTATATTTACCATAAACGCTTCCATACACCTTCATCTTATTATCATAACGCTCGCGTTCCAACACTTTTGCAGCGGGATTAGCGTTTGACGTATTACTTATATTTGTACCACCTGAAGGCACATATTGTCCCGTTGCTACATCATAGCCATCAAACATGTATTGGGTTGCATAATCGCCAATTTGAGCATCAGGGAACGTATATCTATTTATTTGATTAATAGTGGTTGCATCAAGATATAAAGGCAACCAATTGGTTTGTCTTAAAATATCATGGGTGGAACCATCAAAACGTCTTCTTCTAGTAAAAGACGGGCTTAAGCTAGCACCAAATGAAAATTTATCACTTAACTTGCTATCAACCTTAAGATCCATACCGTACTTTTTAAAATCATCTGTTAACAATACGCCTTCATCCTGCATATAATTAATTCCGGCACTAAATTTTGTGTCTTCGGTCCCTCCCCTAGCACTTAATGAATGACTGGTTATATTACCGCCATCAAAAATAACATCTTGCCAAGAACGATCGATACCAATACGCAGTTTGCTTAATGTTCTATTAGAATTAGTACCTGTAGCCGCCAATTCAGCAGCAGCTGTCTTAGCAAGTGAAAACGTATAGGCTTCACTAGGTCTTGCGGCTTTATACCCAGTATAGGTACTGTAATTAAATACCGTTTTACCCGCTTTACCTACTTTAGTGGTAATCATTATAATTCCGTTTGATCCTTTTGACCCATAAATAGCGGAAGATGCAGCATCCTTTAAAATTTCGAATGATGCTATATTATTCATGTTTAATGACCCCAAGAAATCTGCATCCACAATAACCCCATCAACTACTACTAAAGGAGTAGAATCACCGGCCATAGAACCAACACCTCTAATATTTATGGTTGGAGCAGAACCAGCTTCGCCCTCTGTGGCTTGAATATTAACCCCAGATACTTGACCAATCAAGGCATCATCAACCCGTGATACAGCGATTTGATCTAGATTTTCGTTTACAACCTTAGATATGGATCCTGTTAAATGGCTTTTCTTTTGAGTACCATACCCAATAACAACCACCTCATCTAATTTTGCTAAATCTTCAGCAAGTGAGATATTTAAAGTTGTTTCGTTGCCAATAATCTTAACTTGAGTGATATACCCAACATAAGAAAACTGTAACACATCCCCTTTGTTAACTTGTATTTGATAGTTTCCATCAAAATCTGTAGTAGTTCCTTTCGTAGTGTTTTGTATTAAGACATTAACCCCGGGAATGGGTTGATTGTCAGTTTCCGACACAACCGTACCAGTTAACGTGGTATTTTGTGCGAATAAAGTAATACTGAAAAACAATATTACAATTAGAGTCAGTTTGTTTTTTAATTTCATAATTAGATGTTTTAAGTTTAGTTTAATAAGCTTACCAAAATATCATTAAATGATATTGTTTAATTTATACTTCATTAAATCCAAAGCGTTCTAACTATTTTTTCTAAATTTGTAGAACATGTTTTTAATAAAGCACTAACATGTATTAGGCTTTACTTCCCTCCACAAGAAGTAAATTAGTTAAAAGGATAGGTGTGCACCTGTCCTTTTTTTATTTAAAAAAATTCGTTTTAGTGAATTTTAATTTGGTAAACCAAACTGGTAAACCAAATTGGTGAACCAAATATATATAAAAAAATGTTAATTACAACGTTTTCGTGAAAAAAGTTAAAATTTTAACATAAAAAAACTTCTCTAGCCCATTATTTCATAAAATCTTCACGGATAGGGCTAAAGACATCTATTAATTTTCCGGCTTTTCTGCAAATAGCTCCATGCATTACGTGGGGTGGTATGTAAAAAGCATCCCCTGCTTTCATCATTTTTGTTTCTTTACCAATGGTCAGTTCAAATTCGCCACTTACAACGTATGTCACTTGAGAATGGTAATGCTCATGCATTGGACCCACACCACCTTTGGCAAAATTGACATCCACCAACATGATTTTATCATCATAACCCATTATTTTTCTTTGAACACCTTCACCAGCAGTTTCCCACTTAATTTCGTCTCCCATTAAAAATTCTTTACTCGCTCCAAAACTTTTCATTTCTTATTGTTTTAATTATTATTGATTATTTGATAAACCCCTGTCCATTGATAGGTTTTATCATCTATATTTATTTGATGTTTACTGTTATTGGAATTATCTTTATATGAACATAGAAACACACTTTTTTTATCATTTAAAGTTTCAATTTCAATAGCAATATAAAATTCATCACTATATACTATTTTAAGATTTTTAATACTGCTAAACGCATTGGTGGCAATTTCACTTACGGGGTCGTAATGCCCGTGCGATTCAACTAAAGAAACATAATAGGTGTCTTTAGTATTCTTTTTTCTAATTACAAAACCGGGATCTCTTCTTAGATTAAAGTCTGGGTCGTGGGCGCCAATTCTTGTAAAAATTAAGTCATCTTCATTAGAAACTACCGATGTTAACGTATAAAATCGTTCATGATTGAACCACGAAATTTTAGCATTCCCGGATTCCGATCTACCTTTCCCCTCTGTCCACAAATGTTGATACCCATTTTTACCACCTAAAGGATTTAAAGTATCAGATACTGTATATTTAAAATTTGTAGACATTAACTGTCCCAAGTAATAAAATGGTAAATCGTATTGATTTTCCTTTTCTGAATTAATTTTAATGATGTCTAAAAGGAAAGGGTTTTCAAAGTTGTCTGTTTTTATTAACACCATGGTTCTGTGCAACGCTGTACCAGGGTAGGCGTTTGTTTCTTTTGCACTTATAATTTGCACATTTGGGTTTGAAACATCAAACACGTATTTTTCAGAATGGTTTAAGCTACCGGTTTCAAAATCTCCATTAAAATCTGAAGATTCGTTTTGAACAATGGTATTGTGAGCGATGGTTTGTTTTGCCCACGTCGTATTTTCTTTTAAATAATTGCCGCCACCTTTTTGTTGAATATTAACAAATCGAGCCATTCCATAATCTTGAATAACTTCATTTCCACCTTCATAATATGAAAATGATAGTTTGTCGTAGTGTCCATGACTTAAGCCTTGTGCAGAATATTTCATAACCAAGGTGAGTTCGTCTTTAGAACCATTTGCCCTTATAATTGCCACACCACCTTCGTCGCCATTTTTCCCATCAGAAAGGTTAATCGATTTTTTTATAAAGGGTGTTTCCAAACCATCTCGAATTCCCATTGCAACTGATAACCCTGTATCATCTAACAAAACGTCCCCTTGATCTTTTGCAATAGAAAGCAAATCTGTTTTATTGCCTCCAAAATAATAACCAATATCAACCGATGTTACCAATTCTCTAGAATAATAAGACATGCCTTTTTGTCCATCATTTAAAGGAAAAAAGTTCCCGTCGGCATCGGTTAAATTCAATAAGGTAGTTATCGCTTTTAGTAATACCCCATCTTTGTACTCAAAGATTTTAAGTTCTGGTTTTACATTTTGTAAGGCTTCAGAAAAAACCAAAAACGGATACATCGCATACCGTTGATAATATGGCCCTTCGGTATAGTAGCCATCTGGAGAAAACGGTTCTTCTAAATTTGCAAAGAAACCAACTTTTTGTCCTGGTTTTTTAATTAAACCACCATCGTTGTCTTTTGCTTTTGGGTCGATATTATCTTTTTTCAGACCATGTAACGCTCTATCAAGTAATGTATCATCATCCATAACCAACGCCATCATACCCACAGCCACAGTCCCCCAAGTACTATGGTTATGAACCCGATTAAAAAATTGTGGGTTTTCAATCGAAATAAAATCGGCAAATGGTCTAAAAAGATCTTTTTCTAGGTGTTTACGTTCTTTTTCGGTTAAATAATTATAGACACAATCATAGGCTTGACTTACATAAACCAACCAATTAGCATCGTTTAAACTTTGCCAAAACAACTTGCCACGGGCATAGGATCGTTTTTGAGGATGCAAAGGCAATGTTGGATATATTCTGGCATATTCCATTAGCATATCTTTTACATACTTTGCATATTTTTCATCGTTTAATATTTGATATAAAACACCCGCTTTTTGCAATATTAAGAAGTTTTTTTTGTGACGCTCGTGTGTATAACCACCCGAAAAATCTTTTGGAATGGGCACATCGATTCCTACTGAAATTTCTGCATCTACCTCCGCTTTTACTTTTGCTAATGTTTCATCAAAAAGAGGCACCGTGCCTAATTGCGATTTTATTTTTTCAACACCTGCTTTAGTAAGTATTAAACTTGGGTGTTCATGTTGCTTTAATTTTTTAGCATTTGAAGCTATTTTAGTTTGTGCTTTACACGAAGCAATAACTAAGAACAGAGCCATTAATGTGATTTGAATCTTGTTTTTTAAAAACATGTGTTATTTTTTAGTAATAATTCCAAGGTCTAAACCATCGCTAGCTTTTCCTTTTAATTCAGACTTTTCAGATAATTGATAGCTGTTTTCTATAAAGTTAGGGTTTAATTTCCATAAATTATCAACGGTATATTTTTGATCTCCAGAAACCTCTAAAGTTTCAGAATTATAAAAGTCGTTGTTTAAGATATTTACAATAGGTTCCCCAACCACCAAATACATTTTCAAACCTTTAGAATCTTTAAAAATGTTATTTTTTATGGCATTTTCCTGAACACCATAAAGCGAAATGGACGCATTATATTTATTTCTTTTACCGTGACCAACATTATCAAAAACATTATGTTCCAATTCTAAAAACGGCCCAAAGGTACTTTCATCGGTGCCTCCTCGGTACAATCTTAACGCAGCACCTTGAACATCTTTAAAAACATTGTTTTTCATAATAACATATTCAGCATTATAAACACCGGTATCATCGGTTTCTTTGTCTAATGCTACAATATTGCCAGTGATATTTTTAAACGTAGAATTTTGAATACTTAATGTGTCGGCAAATGTGCTTTTTGAAACTTTAACAACATCAAAAGAATGATTAACAATTAAGTTTGAAAACTCACAATTATTTATAAATAATGTATAGTTTTCGTTCATTGAGTTTGCACTGGTTCTTATAACGGCATTCCCAGCGTAATCCGGTGCTTTGGCACCATCAAACGCAATACCGTCTAGTGATAAGCCTCCACCATTTTGAATATCGATAGCAGACATTCTTCCAAACAATATAATAGCTTTTTTATCACCATCCGTTTTAAAAGTTAAAGGATGAAAAATGTTTATTGTTTTTGTTAATTGATAGGTTTCAGCTGAATTTAATTCAATAACATCACCAGCTTCAGAAGATTCTACAACATCAAATAAGGTGTTTATCCCAGGCTTCACCTTAATGGTTTTTCCTGAATTTAAAGCAATCTTTTTCTCTATTTTAGAATACCAACTACCTCCG
>CAXBHA010000109.1:0-7212 GCA_963974955.1 uncultured Yeosuana sp.
GGAATACCTTGAGAGGTCCCTGTGCCAAGAAAAGTAATTTTCATAGAATTCATTGTAAAATGAGTTTAAATTTAAAACTTATTATTCAAACCAAATACATCACTAAGATTTTTTTAAAAAACTATTCGTTTTATCGCCATAAAGAATTGAACTCATCTTGACTTTTTGTTTTTAACGGAAAATGAGATGATCCCGATAGCTATCCGGAAGTTCAGATGAGGCGCTTTTTGCTGTATATAGCAGAGCTACACACAAGAAAAGCAACGAAATACAGACAAATTTCAACCATTTTTTAGGAAATAGAAAAAGTTAAGGTGGGTTCTTGATTATTTTACCTAAAACATGATAATTATCAGATAATAAACTCATCTAAATATTTAATTTAGGGCATTATAAATTAAAACTATTCCCAAATGATAATAGGCGTTTTAAAAGAAACCCAAAAAGGTGATAAACGAGTTGCCATCACCCCAAAAATTGCCCAACAACTTATAGAAAAAGGTTTTGAAGTTAGAGTCCAGGAAGATGCAGGTGCCAATTCATCCTACAAAAATTCTGATTATAGCAAGGCTGGTGCAAGTATTAGGACTAAAAACGATTTGTTCAAAAACACGGATATCTTAATCAAAATCAATCCTTTTGATAATAAGGAGTTGGAAAAATTAAAAAAAGGTCAAATCATTATTGCGCAACTCTTTCATAAATCACATCCAAATGATATGCAAATTATTGCCAAACGTGGCGCTACAGCCTATTCGATGGATGCGATGCCCCGAATTTCGAGAGCTCAAGATATGGATGTGTTAAGTTCCCAAAATAATTTAGCTGGTTATAAAGCGGTGATAAAAGGCGCTTATGAAATGACTAAAATATTTCCTTTAATGATGACAGCGGCTGGAACAATTTCCCCTGCTAGAGTATTAGTGTACGGTGTTGGGGTTGCTGGTTTACAAGCCATTGCAACCGCAAAACGATTAGGAGCCATTGTAGAAGCTACGGATATAAGAACTGAAACAAAAGAACAGGCTGAATCATTAGGCGCAAAGTTTATTTTGGTCGATAATAATGGGGAAGAATCTGAAGGTGGCTATGCTAAAGTAGCTTCGGAAGATTATGCAAAACGACAAAAAGAAGCCGTTGACAAATCTTTGTTCAAAGCAGATTTAGTCATTACAACCGCCATGGTTCCTGGAAGAAGATCCCCTTTATTGATAACAGAGGATCAAGTAAAGCACATGCAAAATGGCGCCGTCATAATCGATTTAGCTGCTGCCCAAGGTGGAAACTGTGAATTGAGTGTTATGAACAAAACCGTTATAGAACATGGCGTAAAAATAATTGGAACGACCATTGCACCTGAAAGCGTATCCACAAATGCCAGTGATCTATATGCGAAAAACACATTTAATTATATTGTTCATCTAACAGAAGGCGATCACTTTAAATGGGATTTAGAAGATCAGATTACAGATGAAACACTGATCGTTTACAATGGAAAAATAAGACAAAACGGAAAAATAGTTTAAGATATGAATGAATTAATAGATTTTATAAGTACTAACATCCAAATGATTTACATAGTCGTCTTGATGATATTTGTTGGCGTTGAAATTATTGGTCACGTGCCTGCAGTATTGCATACGCCTTTAATGTCGGGAGCAAACGCCATTCATGGCGTTATTATCATTGGGGCCATTTTAGTGTTGCTGGAGGTCAACCCAGAAAATTATCTAGGTCAGGCCTTAGGTTTTGTTGCGGTACTACTAGGAACTCTTAACGTGGTTGGCGGATTTGTAGTGACTGACCGTATGTTGGAAATGTTTAAAAAGAAAAAATAATGAAACATCTGTGACTATTAATTTAGTTACAAAAAGCATGGGTTGCATGATGTTGCATGTGACCTCTAAAAAACAATAAACACAAATACATGAATTATATATTTAGTCTCGAATTTATCTATTTAATTGCGTCCATGACCTACATCCTTGGCTTGAAGATGCTTGGTAAACCGCAAACGGCAAGAAAGGGTAATCTCATTGCTGCGGCCGGTATGACCATGGCCATTTTTGGAACTGTTTTCTTATATCAAGGTGTCGTACCAACGTTTATTTACGTATTAATTGCTACAGCCATTGTCATAGGAACTATTATAGGTTGGATAATCGCCAAAAAAGTGGCCATGACCAAAATGCCTGAATTAGTATCTCTGTTTAATGGCATGGGAGGCGCCAGTGCCGCCTTAATTGGCTTAATTGAATTTGAACATTATACTGGAAAAACCTTATCCATTACAACAATAGTTGCTGGAATCATTATTGGTAGCATATCGTTTTCTGGAAGTATGATAGCGTGGGCCAAATTGAATGGTACACTAAAGAAACCATTACGATTAATGTATTTAACAATCTTGTTATTATCGGTTTAATCTTATTTGCTGTCTATATTGCTTGGTCGGGTTCAGACAGTCAATTATTGTTATATGTCTTATTTTTTGTAGCCTTGGCATATGGCGTTTTATTTGTACTACCAATTGGTGGCGCCGATATGCCTGTGGTTATTTCATTGTTAAACTCATTTACAGGTCTGGCAGCTGCTCTTGGAGGTTTTCTTTATGGGAACATGGTTATGCTTACAGGAGGTATTTTAGTTGGTTCAGCTGGAACTATCTTAACTTTTGCCATGTGCGATGCCATGAACAGATCGCTTGTAAATGTTATTTTTGGCAATTTTGGAAGTTCTGATTCCCAAGTTACTGAAGGCGCATCTGAAACCATGAAAGGATCTATTAAAAAAACAACGGTAAGTGATGCTGCTATTTTAATGAATTATTCTCAAAGAATTATCATTGTACCTGGTTATGGTCTTGCAGTAGCACAAGCGCAACATGCCATTCACGAATTAGAACAATTATTAACCAGTAAAGGCATAGAAGTAAAATATGCCATACATCCTGTAGCTGGGCGTATGCCTGGACACATGAATGTATTGTTGGCCGAAACCAATGTGGATTATGATAAACTTGCCGAGATGGAAGATGTAAATCCCGAATTTAAAAATACAGATGTGGTATTTGTAGTAGGCGCCAATGACGTTGTAAATCCTGCAGCACACACAAATCCATCAAGTCCAATCTACGGAATGCCTATATTAAAAGCTGAAAAGGCAAAGAGTATCATCATAAATAAACGAACTATGAATCCTGGTTATGCAGGTATTGAAAATGAATTGTTTTATAACCCAAAAACCTCTATGTTATTTGGCGATGCAAAAGCTGTGATTCAATCGCTGATATCCGAATTAAAGGGCATGTAAGTCTATAATAACTTGAATAATGTTAAGGCCATTTCATATTTTGAAATGGCTTTATTTATTTATGCATTAACTTTAATTTTTTTTATATTTTTGTGTCAATTAAAATTGCTATGACTTTAAAATTAAAAGGAGATAAGGAAATTAGTAAGATTCTAACGATCAAACAGAAATCCTTACAAATAAACCTCAATGATAATATTTACGGAACCTTTGCTGAAATAGGTGCAGGTCAAGAGACCGTTCGTAATTTTTTTCGTGCTGGAGGTAGCTCTGGAACCATAGCAAAGGCCATGTCTGCCTATGACAAGGATTTTAGCGATGCCATTTATGGTGTTGAAAGTGATAACCACTATGTAAGTGAATCCCGCTTACGAAAAATGCTAAACCATGAAATTAATCTGGTTGAAGATAGGATTTTAAGGGAAAAACACCCCGATAAATTATTTTTTGCCTTTGCAAATACGGTAGCTACCATTGACTTTTCAAAAAAATTCAAAGGCCATGGCTGGGTTGGGGTTAAGTTTCAATTAGACCCCTTAGAAGATTATAATGAAATAATTTTACATATTAGGTTTAAACAAACCAATGCACAGTTACAACAAGAAACCCTTGGAATTTTAGGAGTAAACCTACTTTTTGGAGGGTTCTACATGCACGATAATCCAAAAGAAATTGTTAAGTCGTTATATGATAATATTGAAAAAGATCAAATCGAAATCGATATGATTAATTTCTCCGGTTGTAGATTTGCGTATGTGGACAATCGATTGATGAGTTTACAATTGGTTAAAAATGACATGACAGAAGCCGTTATGTTTGGTCCAGATGGTATGAATTTACTGCCTTCACAAGAGCTTTATAAAAAAAACATATTAACACTTCGCGGAAGTTTCAGGCCTGTAACAAAGGTTAATATGGACATTTATGATAAGGCCAAAGAATTATTTTTAGCTGAAAAAACAGTAAAAAAAGAAAATGTCAAGATTATTTTTGAAATCACATTAACCAATTTACGGGCCGAAGGTAAAATAAACGAGCGTGACTTTTTAGACCGGGCAGAATTACTTTGTTCATTGGGGCAAACCGTAATGATTACCAGTTTTCAAGAGTATTATAGATTGGTGGAATATTTTGCGCAATTTACTAAAGCGAGAATGGCCTTGGCCATGGGTGATTCAAATATTTGACGAAAAATACTATCGTCATTTAAGTGGCGGTATTTTGGAGGCATTTGGGAAACTCTTTTTCAAAGACCTGAAAGTTTATTTATATCCTCTTAAAAATCATCAAACAGGCGAGTTTTATACCAGTGAGAATTTAAAAGTTCACCCACGTATGAAAGAATTGTATAAATTCTTTAAATACAATGGTAAATTGATTGATATTAAAGATTTTAATTCTGATATTTTGGATATTTTGTCAAGAGAAGTCCTTAAAATGATTCAAGAAGGCGAAGAAGGCTGGGAAGAGATGTTACCAGACGGCATTGCCGATATTATAAAAGGCCAACGCTTATTTGGATATACAAAAAGACGTAAAATAGACGTAAGATAAACGTACCGTTTTAGTCATCTAATATTTGGGATGTATGTACTTTGGCCTTTACCTTGTCAATAATTTTTGAAATAATACCACGTTCGTCAATGACAAATGTCGTTCTATGAATACCATCATAGGTGTGGCCCATAAACTTTTTTGGCCCCCAAACCCCAAAGGCATGAATCATGTCTTTATCAACATCAGCAATTAAAGGATACGGAAAATTAAATTTTTCCTTAAATTTGGATTGTTGTTTTTGAGTGTCGGCGCTAACACCTAAAATCTCATAACCTGTATCCTTTAGTATTTTATAATTATCACTCAAATTGCAGGCTTCAACGGTGCAAGTCGGTGTGTTTGCTTTTGGATAAAAGAATATAACAAGTTTTTTACCTTTAAAATCAGATAGTGAAACTGGGTGTCCTTGTTCATTTAAAACGTTGAAATTCGGGGCCTTGTCCCCTACTTTTAATGTCGTCATAATGTTTAACTTTGTAATTACAAAAATACAATAAATGTCCAAAGAAGAAAATGTTGAATTTGTTATTTCAACACTCAATGATTTATATCCAGAAATACCAATCCCCTTAGATCATAAAGATCCTTACACCTTGCTTATTGCCGTGTTGTTATCTGCACAAAGTACCGATATTAGAGTTAATAAAATAACACCCTTGTTGTTTGAAAAAGCCAATAACCCTTATGATATGATAAAATTATCGGTTGAAGAAATAAGAGACATCATAAAACCGGTTGGACTATCACCAATGAAAAGCAAGGGAATCCATGGATTGTCCAAAATTCTTATTGAAAAACACAAAGGAATGGTCCCCAAAAGTTTTGAGGATTTGGAAGCGCTTCCAGCCGTAGGCCATAAAACAGCTAGTGTGGTCATGTCTCAAGCTTTTGGCATTCCAGCATTTCCTGTTGATACACATATACACCGTCTTATGTATCGATGGAATTTAAGTGCCGGAAAAAATGTTGTTCAAACTGAAAAAGATGCCAAACGCCTATTTCCCAAAAACATCTGGAATGATTTGCATTTACAAATTATTTGGTATGGCAGACAGTATTCGCCAGCAAGGGGCTGGGACTTAGAAAAAGATATTATTACGAAAACAATAGGAAGAAAATCTGTAATAGATACCTATTATAAATCAAAAAAGTCCTGATGACTAACTTATCAGGACTTTCTCAAAGTTTAGTTGAGAAGTGCTTCAAACTTCATCATATTACAATTAATAACACTTAAAGCCTTTGAATAATTTAGAAGAAATTTAACCGTTTCCTCTCTCGGTTTTAGATTATTGAATCTTTCAATAGAGTTGTTGGTGTAAAGTTTTGCCATTAGTTATATTTTGTGTTTATCAAAATAGTAACGCAGCAAAACTTAGATTATTGTTTAATTGGTTAAAACAATATTGTGTTTGTCTATTATTTTTCTCAAATTGATGAGTGCATAGCGCATTCTTCCTAAAGCTGTATTAATACTAACACCTGTTTTATCAGAAATCTCCTTAAAACTCATATCATTATAAATACGCATCAATAACACCTCTTTTTGATCTTGCGGAAGCTCATCAACAAGACGTCTTACATCAAATTCAACCTGTTCTTTAATAAGTTGCTTTTCGGCATTTAATGAACTATCACTTAAAACTGAGAAAATGCTAAATTCTCCCGTATTATCAAATTTTGGCATTCTACTGTTTTTTCTAAAATGGTCAATCACCAAATTATGAGAAATACGCATAACCCATGGTAAAAATTTACCTTCTTCATTATAGGCACCACGTTTTAGGGTTCTAATAACTTTAATAAAAGTGTCCTGAAAAATATCTTCAGTCACATCTCTATCGTATACTTTAGAATAAATAAAACTATAAATTTTTTGCTTGTGTCTTGTAATAAGAATCTCTAATGCGCTTTCATCGCCAATAATATAATTATTCACTAAAGTCGCGTCGGGTATATTTTCGTATTGCATACTGATCACTTTTAATGCACAGAAGAAATCTTCTTTGCTTGGGGTTATTTGTTTAAAAGTAATGTTATGCTATAGGCAAGAGATATTTTAAGTGATTACTTGTCAAATATAACAACAATCATTCCGAAAAAACAAAAAATATGTTCTTTTTTTAAGGTGCAAATGCCTAACAACCTATTTTTAGGTAGAATAATCGATGAAATACAAATCATTTATTTACCACATATTGCAAATATTAATTGTAAATATTGAAAAGAAATATAGTTATATAGATAAAATACTTATAGTATCTTTGCCAGAATATTCCTTGTTAGACCTATGATTTCAAACCTTTCAGACATAAATCCGAAGCATAATATCATTATTAAAGG
>CAXBHA010000110.1:0-7194 GCA_963974955.1 uncultured Yeosuana sp.
ACAATAAAACTGTAAGGCTGCACTTAGGGTGCGCTGTTCCATTTTATGATATATCGTTTGAACATCAATAGACAATCGGTTCTTCATATCAAAATCGACCTCAGCGCGCAGCATTTCTTCTGCTAAAAGAGGGATATCAAACCGATTAGAGTTAAAGCCTCCCAAATCAGAATCCTTAATCAAAGCATGGATTTCTTTTGCAAGTTCTTTAAACGTAGGCTTATTGGCCACATCGGCATCGGTAATTCCATGAATCGCAATAACCTCTTTTGGTATGGGCATTTCTGGATTAACCAACCATGTTTTAGTCTCTTCCTTTCCATTGGGAAATACTTTCAATATGGAGATTTCCACAATGCGATCTTTGGAAATATTAACACCAGTTGTTTCGAGATCAAAAAAGCAAATAGGTTTTGTTAGATTAAGATTCATTAAATGTTGTCTTTTGAATATTGATTGTACTATTTGTGTCGTCCTAAAAAATCGACACATGTTAAACCTTATATTTCTCTATTGCTGTCCCAAGCTTCTAAATAGTCTTTTACTGCTTTTACAAACTGGCCACCAAGTGCGCCATTAACCACACGATGGTCATAAGAATGTGATAAAAACATTTTATAACGGATACCAATAAAATCACCTTCAGACGTTTCAATTACTGCGGGCACTTTACGAATGGCGCCTAGAGCTAAAATTCCAACTTGTGGCTGATTAATAATTGGTGTTCCCATAATACTGCCAAACGTACCAACATTGGTTACCGTATAGGTTCCTCCTTGAATTTCATCGGGTTTTAATTTATTTGTTCGTGCCCGATTGGCCAAATCGTTTACCTGTTTAGTCATACCAACCAAATTAAGTTGGTCTGCATTTTTTATAACCGGTACTATTAAATTTCCATCGGCCAAAGAAGCTGCCATGCCAAGGTTAATGTTTTTCTTTTTTATAATGGTGTCCCCTTGAATTGAAATATTCAACATTGGAAAATCGCGCAGTGCTTTGGCAATAACTTCCATAAAAATGGGCGTAAAGGTTAAATTTTCTCCTTCACGCTTTGCAAAACCATCCTTTACTTTGTTTCTCCAATTCCATATTTTAGTGACATCGGCCTCAATAAAACTTTGAACATGTGCCGATGTTTTAACAGATTCAACCATGTGATGGGCAATTAGTTTACCCATTCTTGTCATTTCAATAATTTCATCATCGCCATTTGAAACTACTAGTGGTGCTTTTTCAACTTTTGGTGATTCGGAAACTTTAACAGGTTGAACCTCGTCTTTTTGAACTGGCTGTTGTTTAGGTCTATTTGTGCTCTTAGTGTTTATATATTCTAAAATGTCATTTTTTGTAACTCTCCCTTCGCTTCCAGTTCCTTCAATGGCATCTAATTCAGCTTGGGAAACACCTTCTTGTTTAGCTATATTTTTAACCAACGGAGAATAAAAACGGTCTTCATTTGAAGTAATTGGCATTACTTTTTCTTGTGCAGAACCAACTGTTTGCCCAAGGTGAGAAATCGCTTCTGTTGGAAGTTCAACATTACTTGTGTTTTCTGATAATGAAGCTACATTAGATTCTTCTTCTTCAGTTTCAATTATAGCAATAACTTGTCCCACTTGAACAACATCATCAACGTTGAAAAATTTCTCAACCAATATTCCATCTACTTCACTTGGCACTTCACTGTCAACTTTATCGGTAGCAATTTCAAGAACTGGTTCGTCAAGTTCTATCGTATCTCCAACTTCTTTTAACCATGATGTGATTGTTGCCTCTGCAACGCTCTCTCCCATTTTTGGTAACTTAAGTTCAAATCTTGCCATATCTATAATGTAATACTCGTTTTCTTGTTTTCGCTTGCAAAATTAATAAAAAGCCATCAATTTTATTAAACTATTTATAACAAAAACTAGTTAAAATTTAAAATCTCGCCTCTGCTAATGGCATTGTCACTCCCTATAATAAAATTGGATTTTTTTGGTAATATTTTAAAGGTAATTGATTTTTCTTTATTATTATTTTCCATCAATTTAATAATCTCACTATAATCCAATAGGTTTCCATCAAAAATAATTTCTGTATTCTTTCGAAGATTTTCATTTAAAATGGGCTGTAGCTCTATCCCTTTAGTTATAACCTTTTCTAAAAGGTTGTTTCTTTTTTTAGAAACAAAAATATAATGTTCTGTTATCTTTTTCTTTGCAATTGGGGTTTTTCTGAAGACATAAACCAATCGTATTCCAAACCAAACCAATATGTTAAATATAAGATTTTTCTTGAAATGTTTAGAGTAAAATACTTGCATGGCATCATAGAATCGTTTTGCATAATATTTATCTCTTAGTGTACTTTCTCCTTTAAAATGAATAATAGCTGTATTGCCAAAATAATAATTATTATAACCTGCCTTTAAAACTTTGTACGACAAATCTATATCTTCTCCATACATAAAATAATCCTCATCAAACCCACCAATATCACTATACAATTTCCGTTGCATAAACATAAAAGCTCCAACTAAAACAGCCACTTTACCTGTCTCATTTTCCCCTAATTGGGAAGCGTAATAATCTTTTGAATTTCCACACAATTTTTTTAAAGCAGCTTTTATAAATGGAATATTACGCTTGCTTTCGGGTAAAAATTCTCCCCGCCCATTAATTAATTTACACCCAACAATTCCTAATTTTTCTTTGGATGTACAAAACACTAATAGTTTTTCAAAAACGTCTTCTGGAAGTACCGTATCTGGATTTAAAATACATACAAATTCTCCTTTAGCTCTTGATACAGCAATATTATTCCCTTTTGAAAATCCAAAGTTTTCCTTATTTTCAATTAGAATTACATGAGGAAATTGGGCTTTGACCATTTTACAACTGTCATCTGTTGACTTATTATCAACCACAATAATTTCAGCATCAATATTTTTAATCGCATCGTGAACACTTTTTAAACATAATTCTAAAAAGTAGCGCACATTATAATTTAAGATGATTACAGAAAGTTTCAATGAAAATATTAAAGTTTTAAGGTAGTTTCGAAAGGAATTCTATTCATAATACTTCTTCCTAAGGTAATTTCATCGGCATACTCCAGTTCATCGCCTACCGATATTCCTCTTGCGATTGTTGATACATTTATGTTGAATCCTTGTATTTGTTTGAATATATAAAAATTCGTTGTATCACCTTCCATAGTTGAGCTTAAGGCAAAAATAAGTTCCTTTATGTTTTCCTTCTTAATTTTATTTATAAGAGATTGAATATTTAAATCATGTGGGCCAATACCATCCATTGGCGAAATTTTACCTCCCAATACGTGATATAATCCTTTAAAGGAACTGGTGTTTTCAATGGCCATAACATCTCTAATATCTTCAACAACACAAATAATGTCATCATTCCGCATAGGATTTGAACATATTTCACATAAATCTAAATCACTGATATTATGACAAGACTTACAATATTTAATGTCATTACGCATATTTTGCAAAGCCACCGACAATGAATTTATTTGTTCTTTAGGCTGTTTTAACATATGTAAAACCAAACGCAAAGCTGTTCGTTTTCCAATACCTGGAAGCTGAGACATTTCGTTAACTGCACGTTCTAATAATTTTGAAGAGAATTCCATCGGGACGAATTTACAATTTTAAAATAAATTGAAGGATTTCATGCTTGGTTAATTTTTGTCTCAAAATATAAATAATTGCTATTATTTAAGAATATAATTAATACTGATTTGTCGATAATAATACCAGTGAGCACGCTATTTCAAAGAAAATATGATGTTCTTTCAAGATGGCATAGAACTCAGGGTTTTCAGTTCCCGGATTAAATATAACGCGGTTTGGTTTTAGGGAAACCACATAATTATAATACATTTTTTGATTTTCTGGATTGACATAAAGCGTTACAGAATCAATATCTTTATAAAATACTAATTCAGTGCTAATAGTTACTCCCGCAACCTCCCCTTTTTTTAACCCAAAAGCCACTACATCAAATCCTTGATTCACAAGCTTATGGATTACTAAATTAGCATATTTTTCTTTTTTTAATGACGCGCCTAAGACTAATGTTTTCTTTTTCATCTGTTAAAATGTTGTTAAGACAAATATATACAGTAACAATTCTCAAAATTAGTCGTCTGTAATGTAAGAACCTAATCAGTTCGTTTTATTAAATACTAACCAATTCATCAATCAAAAAATGAAAAAAATTTTACTGGCCTGTGCTATAATGCTATGCACCTTATCGAATGCACAACCCTTAAATAACACACCCAAAACAGGTTCAATTTCAGGAAAAATTATTGATGCTTCTTTAAATGAACCTTTACCCTACGTAAATATTGTTATAAAAAATGAGTTAAATGACATTCTTACAGGTGGCATTTCGCTTGATGATGGAACCTTTAATATTTCAAAAATTCCAGAAGGAAACGTATTAATCACTATTCAATATATTGGTTTTAAAACCGTAACAAAAACCACTAATATTGGGGAAGACGGATACCATATTGACTTGGGAAATATCATGCTTGAGGAAAATGTTGCTAGCTTAGATGAAGTTACAGTAGTTGCTGAAGTTTCAACGATTCAACAAAAAGTAGACAGGAAAGTTATAACTGTTGGTAAAGATTTAACAACATCTGGCCCTACAGCTTCAGACATCATGAATAACATCCCATCTGTTAATGTTGATCAACAAACCGGTAATATAAGTATGCGCGGTAATGAAAATGTCCGCGTTATGGTAGATGGAAAGTTATCGAATGTTCCTGTTGCTCAATTGTTAAAGCAAATTCCTTCTACATCAATTAAAAGTATTGAATTAATTACAAATCCTTCTGCTAAATATAATCCCGAAGGCATGAGTGGCCTAATTAATATAATACTTCATAAAAACACCAGCATTGGTTTTAACGGCAACTTAAACGCAGGACTAACAAAGCAAATCAATGCCCGATTCAATAGCTCTATCGATTTTAATTATAGAAACGGAAAATTTAATCTTTTTGGGAACTATGGCAATAATATAGGCAACTCAACTAATTATGGAGAAATAAATAGATTTGATGATAAGTCGATTCAATTATTTGACTTTGGAAATAATAACAAATCTCATTTATATAAAGTGGGTATTGACTTTTATTTGAATGACAATAACACCATGTCTTTTTTCACAAATCAGAACTTATACAATGGAAAAGGCACAGGTTCTACGGGTATTCAATATATAAATCAACCTTTGCAACAACAACTTTTTAACAACACATCCAATAATGTATCGTCTCAATATAACGGTGTTTATCAGCATAAATTCTTAAAAGAAGGAGAGACCTTGGATATTGAGGCGGATTACAGTAAATTCAATCAAGATGAAGTAGCCAATTTTAATTTTTATAATTTAATATTTCCACCAAATTATACAGATTTTGTAAAGACCAACAGAGATCAAACGATAATTAATGTTGATTATGTAAACCCTGTTTCTGATAAAGCCAAGTTGGAAATTGGTTTAGAAGCCAGACTTTTTGAAACAACCATTGATTACACGTCTACGGGCTTATCGGTTAATGAGAACCAAGATAATATTGCAAATAATGGCGATGAATTTATTTTAACACCAAGTACCGATTTTACTTATAAAAGAGATATTTATTCAGCATACGCGACGTATAGTAAAACATTTGATACGTGGAGTTTTCAAATTGGGGCAAGAGCCGAAAATGTAAGTGAGGATGCCAACGCAATAAAATTATTCGAAACTTCATTAGAAATGAGTCCTTTTAAAAATGATTATTTTCAAATATACCCATCAGCATTTTTTACCTATTCACCTAGCGATAAAAACTCCTACCAAGCAAGTTTTAGTCGCCGTGTAGATCGCCCAGGTTTAAATCAAGTAAACCCAATTAGAGAATGGAGCACACCGTTAATATCGTCTTTTGGAAACACTAACTTACAACCTCAGTTTACAAATTCGATAGAATTTAATTATACCAGAAAACTTGAAAAAGGATCCGTAACTGGAGGTTTGTTTTTTAGAATCGTTGAAGACGAAATTAACCGAGCTTTATTTATTGATCGCTTAGATTTAAATAAAAGCATTTTGAGCTATGATAATTTTAATAACACAACGGCATATGGAATTGAATTAAGTTCAAATTACCAACCAACCAAATGGTGGAATTTTAATGCTAGTTTTGATCTGTACTCTCGAAAACAAAAAGGAATTGCAGAAACCTTAAATGCTCCTATTGATTCTGCTACAGTTACTGATATTTTAATCTCTACTATTACGGCAGATAACATAGTTTGGAATTTTAGGGCCTTCAATAACTTTAAAGCAACAAAAAAACTAAACCTATCGCTGTTTGCAATGTACAAAGGAGAAGAAAAGGGATTGCAATTTACCAGAAAACCCATGTTCATGGTCAATACAGGTTTAAGATATAGTTTTTTAGAAGATAATAGAGCCACGTTTAGTTTTAACTACAATGATATTTTTAAAACCATGAAATTCGAATTTGAAGGCAACAGACCATTCCCTTCAGCAGGACAATTTAATTGGGAAAGTAACACTTGGAACATTGCTATAGCTTATCGATTTGGCGGAGGAAAATACAAGGCCTTAAAGCGTAAAAGCAGAGATGATAATGAAAAATCCGGAGGTGGCGGATTTATTTAAAAGAATTTAATAACCTTCATAATAGTTGATGGTTAGTGTAATGTTGGTTATTAAATAAGGAACCCCAAAGCGTTAATTCTTTGGGGTTTTATATTGAATACAAACGATAACTTATTGGTTTACAAATGTTAAAGTGTGTTAAAATATTACATTTAAAACAATACCAACAATAAAAAAACGTTACTACATAAAATACGGTTTATATAACGTTGTGTAAAATTATTTAAGAATTAGTCAACTTCATGTAATAAATAAATAAACGTAGAATAAACTTGTATTAATACCCTTAAAAATAGCTGTTAAAACTCGAAGCCAACCGACTTTGAGTTTTTTTTTGTTAAAAAAAGTTAAATTACATACTCTTTTGCAATAAAAAACAACTTCTTACGTCTAAATAAGTAGAGACACTTCTTATTAAATGTTAGTTTAGTTAGAGTTGATTAATAGCTGATAAAATCCGGAGCATACATGTTTCGGATTTTATTTTTTT